>NZ_AJXL01000010.1 GCF_000264055.1 Flavobacterium sp. ACAM 123
TGGTATTTAAATTTTTAAAAAAAATAGATTGTTTTTTATTGTGTTAAATAGATGGTAAAAATAGTATTTTTTTCGCTAAAAGTTTAAATAAAATAAGACTCTATCGCTTTTAGATTCGTTCGGTATAAAACAGGGTTCTCTTATTTAGGGAAAGGCTTATTCTGATAAGCACCTAAATCGGGGGGAGTAGTTCTTCTGTTTCCTAAAATATCCAGCGGAATCAAATAGGCCGAATTCCCTTTTGCGAAAGCACCGGAAGTTTCATCAATATTTAATCTATTCAAGTTTGTATTGAAAAATTTAGGACTTTGATTCAAAATAATTCCTGAATAATGAACATTGTCAGTCGTAAACTGGTAATCTGGATTTGTCGTTGTAGCATCATATTTTATCAGGCAGTTATTGAATCGATAGGTAAATGCAGCTGTTATTTTTTTTCTTAAGCTCAATTCATTCGAAAAGGAACCATAAATAATGCAATTATTAAAAGTGGCTTCCGTCAGGTCTTTTACTTCGGGAATGGCACCCACAATAAAATTATCTATGGAGACGGCGACTTGCGATGAACTGTTCCATTCGTTATTGAAGGTAGAATGAGTGAATTCATAATTCCCGCCATAGGAACAAGCTAAACTCGCCAGACCGGCCGTGTTAATTACAATGTTTTCACCATTGATTTTCGCTGTTTGAGCTAAAATCCCATAATTTGACGAATTATAGATTTGGGTATTTCTAATGGAAACCGTAGTCCCATCATTGTTTTGAATTAATAAACCAATGGTGGCATTTTTAATAGTCAAGTGGTTAATGACATTATTAGTACTGCCATTTGTAAGCCAGATGGTTCCCCATTGTCCGGGAACATCTGCATATTGAGGCTCCAATCGGTCGCCTTCAAAAATGACTTCATTTTCAAAGAGAGCTGAATTTGATTTGGAACCATTGATGTTTAATGAGGCATTATTGCCCACGATAAGTCCGGAGTTAGCGTGAAAGTAGACACGGGATCCTGCATTAAAAACAGCTTTTTTTCCTGCGGGGACCGCAGCGTAACCATAAATAACATACGGTTTCTGTTTTGTAAATACGAGTTCGTTTCCATTTATAGGATCATTTTCATCCAAATAAAAACCATAAATTTTTTCGTCACCCAGCGGCAACGTTTCGGTGGTGCCATCTGCAAAACGTTTCGGATACAAGAAAACAGCATCTTGGATAAGCGTCACCAGCTCTACCTTTTGTAGATTTGTTCCGGCATCAAACTCGATTTGGTCGGTATATAGGAAATCAGTTGGGCTGGCATCGGTACGATTAGCAGTCGTTTCTATAAAAATATACAGGCTGTCTTTTGCAAGTAGGTCAATGTTATTAAATGATTTTCCTTTGTTTCCTTGCATTCCGTCTACAGTCATACGGTATTTAGAAGTCAAGCCTTTTGCTAGTTTTATAGTGGGAATAGTGATATCATTTTTACTTTTATTGTACACTTTAAGTCGGTAAGTACTGGAGCCGATATTAGTAAAAACGGTATCTAGATAGATTGTATCTTTAGAGAATTTTAAATCTCCTGTGCTTGCAACCGTATCAAAATCAGAACGGCAAGAGTAAATTGAGAATAATATTCCAATAAAAAACAATAGAGAGAAAGGACGCATTTCGTTTATTTTCTGTAAAAATAGGAAAAAACTCATTTGAATGGTACTGATTTTTAGATTAGAATTTGCAATACCGTTTTCTTTATTGACACAATCGAAAAACGAACTGCCAAGTAAGCTAATTTCTCTTGATAAAAGTAAATTGTGTTTGCCCTACGATAGGGGGAAAATAAAATTTTCAGATTAAATAATTCTTACATTTTTAATGTTTAAACCAATAAGTAGATGTTCAATACCCAAATAACGATACTAAATTTTATTCTTGACAAAAGCCAATTATATGCTAAAGGTTGTTTTTACTATGTTGTTTCTCCTCTTTTGTATAAATTTACATTCTATAAAATAGCATCATGACATTAGATAAAGATAAAATACTCGAATATTGCAATGCGTTTTCTAAAAACACATTAATGGAGACTCTGAATATTGAGTTTACAGATGCGGGCGAAGGTTTTTTGGTAGCCAAAATGCCGGTTAACGCATCAGTTCACCAGCCAATGGGGTTATTGCATGGTGGCGCGTCAGTGGCATTGGCAGAAAGTGTGGGAAGTGCGGCTTCTCACTTTTTTATTAATGATAAAGAACAGGAAGTACGTGGAATTGAAATCTCCGCGAATCATTTGAGAAGTATTCGCGAAGGAGTTGTTACTGGCACGGCCCGAATTATCCATAAAGGAAGAACGCTGCATCTGTGGGAAATAAAAGTTACTGATGAAGAGGGGAACTTGATTTCGCTTTGTAAGCTGACTAATATGGTATTGACGAAAATCATTAAACAGGATTAACGGGGGCTTTTTATTAATTAAACTTCGGTTTATAATAGAGTTAATATGATCGATTTTTTTATCAAAATAAAACAACAAGAATCGCAAAACTTGCCTTTTGTACTTTACAAAAAGCCAGATAATATCAAGGTAGTAGGGTATTTTCAGAAAAATGATCATTTGTATTTTGCTGAAAGCTTCGAGGAGGCCGGTTTTATTTTTGCTCCTTTTGAAGGCAGTCAAAAGATACTGATTCCTTATGATCAGTCTGTAAAATGGAGCGCTTTGGTACCTTCTAATGAAGAAACGAAGGGTTCTGATTTTGCGAAGTCGGAAAATAAGGAAAGCCAAGAACATTTTGAATCATTAGTTCAAAAAGGAATTGATGCTATCGGTGCGCACGTTTTTAAAAAGGTTGTGGTATCGAGGAAAGAAATTATCGATTTGGCAAATTTTGATTTAGTTTCAGTTTTTGAAAAACTGATTCAAAGCTATCCGAATGCTTTTTGTTATTGTTGGTTTCACCCAAAAATTGGTTTATGGATGGGGGCTACGCCAGAACGATTGCTTAAATCTGATAATAAAAAGTTTTCTACTATGGCAATAGCGGGAACACAGAAAGGCTTAGGATTGGCAGAAGTAACCTGGGAAAAGAAGGAAATGGAAGAACAGCAGTTCGTCACAGACTTTATTTTAAATAATTTAAAAAACTTGACTTCAGAAGTAGCAATATCAAGCCCTTATTCCTTAAAGGCAGGCACTCTATTGCATATTAAAACAGATATTGAAGGCATATTAAATGATAATTCAAACTTGAAACAGGTGATTTCTGTGTTGCACCCTACGCCCGCTGTTTGCGGTTTGCCTAAAGAGGAAGCAAGGGATTTTATTTTGAAAAATGAAGGGTACGACAGAGAATATTATACTGGTTTTTTAGGAGAATTAAACAAAGAAGGATTCAATAAAGACACTTTAAAATCTGATTTATATGTCAATTTAAGATGTATGAAAATCATTGAAAATCAAGCACATTTGTATATGGGTTGCGGTATCACAAAAGATAGTAATCCAAGAAGAGAGTGGGAGGAAAGCGTCAACAAATCTATGACGATGAAGAGGGTGTTCTTGTAAGAGGATAAAAGAAATTAGAAGTAAGAATTTAAAATAAAAAGGGTTTAGGAACTAAGAAAGAGCAGAGAATTAATAGGTTAGGGTTTAAAAAAAAGAGATTAGAGAAAAGATTCAAAATAAAATAAAAATGAAATTAGATATATTAGCTTTCGGTGCCCATCCAGACGATGTGGAATTGGGATGTTCGGGAACCATATTAAAAGAAATATCCTTAGGGAAAACAGTTGGCATTGTTGATTTAACCCGCGGGGAATTAGGGACTCGGGGTTCAGCTGAAATTAGAGATATGGAAGCAAATGCCGCTGCAAAAATCTTAGGCGTTTCCGCTAGGGAAAATCTGGAGATGCGCGACGGGTTTTTTATCAACGATGAAAAACACCAACGTGAGGTTATAAAAATGATTCGGAAGTTCCGACCGGAAATCGTATTGTGCAATGCGGTCGATGACCGTCATATTGATCATGCAAAAGGCAGTAAATTAGTTTCTGACGCTTGTTTTCTATCCGGTTTAATAAAGGTAGAAACAGAATTGGACGGAGAGCAGCAGAATGTGTGGAGACCCAAATTAGTATACCATTACATTCAATGGAAAAACATTGAACCAGATTTTGTTGTTGATATTACAGGGTTTACAGCTAAAAAAATAGAAGCGATATTAGCTTACAGTTCGCAGTTTTATGACAAGGATTCTAAAGAACCGGAGTCGCCAATTACCTCTAAAAACTTCTTCGAAAGTCTAAATTACCGTTCGCAGGACCTAGGTAGGTTAGTAGGGGTAGATTATGCTGAAGGTTTTACTGTAGAAAGATGTTTGGCAGTCAATAGTTTAGAGGATTTGATCTAAATTTGATATGATTTTTCAGAAAAATCATTTGCAAAAGTAAACTTATGTTGTATCTTTGCCACCGCTAAGCATTATGGTGGTTGTAGCTCAGTTGGTTAGAGCATCGGTTTGTGGTACCGAGGGTCGCGGGTTCGAGCCCCGTCTTCCACCCAAAAGGCAAAAGCCTCTCAGAGATGAGAGGCTTTTTTTGTGCTTTTTATTTTTTAATACTATTTTAGGCGACTATAAATAAACTGGCAATTGCAACAGCCTCCGCCCCAGTTAATGGTTCGTCATACGCTTCAGATCCTGCAGCAGCTCCAAATAGCGCAGCAGTATCAAAACCTGCTTGTATGGTCAGTTCTTCTCCATTGTAAACAGCCTGAGTGGCTTCGGGCATTCCAGCGCCTCTATCTTTACCAGTTATCCATCCTTTAAGCCCTCTAAGTCTTCTCACTTCTGATGCGTGCCTAGCTTCAACCGAATGAATTCGTAGTGCAGCGGTTAGTAAATCCGGAGTAGAAATTAGATTAGTAGCTTGTCCTTTGTAAGCGCGTACACCAGTATCTTCAAATGCTTGGGAAAGAGCTAGGAATTGAGCATAATTATTAAAAGGATTGAACGCACCGCCCACAGTAAAGTCAAAAGTTGGTTTAGCAACAAAATTTGGACTTCCCTCTCCTCCTAAACCCGCAATAAGAAATTTTACATGATCTGATTCGTGATCAGCAATTTGCATAAACACTTTTTCATCTCTTCCTCCAGTCGGAATTACTCCTGAAGCTAAACCTAATTGGTAAAACTCATCTTCTAAGTATTCCAATGTAAGTGCTAATTGCAATGCAGCAATAGGGTTTCCAGATATGGGTTTTTGTATGGCAGCACTCGCTTTTGTTGATGTCACCGCAGCGATCCCAAAAGGAATTGCAGTTAATGCGGCATTTTTACCCAATAGACCTACTTGACTAAATATATCGCGCCGAGAGCCTTTAACGTTCATCAGATTTTCAGTGGTGAACGATTCTATAAATTTTAAAATATTCATAATGGTAAGGTTTAAGGTTATGGTAAATATTTTGCAGTAAAAGGAGTAGTAATAAAACCAACTGCGATAGAAATTACCTCGGATGGATTTTTGCTCACATCAAGGCCTGTCATCATGTCAATTACGTCATCACCAGCAAAATCAGCTGAGTTAGGATTTAGTAGGCTTCTAATTGCGGAAGCGTGCCTTGCCTCGACAGACACTATTTTTCCCGCCAGTAATAGATAATCAGGATTTGATAATAATCGGCCGGCACCGTTATAGGCTGCGACACCAGTGTCTTCTAAAACTTTTGCTGTTCCTAAGACAACTGAACGGCTGTTAAAGTTTAAAGCGCCATAGTTAAATGAAAGGTCTGGTAACAATTGTTTTTCTGGATTTGGTAGTGCAGCTGTTAATGCAGCTTTAAAAAATTCCCGGTGTATGACCTCATGATAATATAAGTCGGTCAAAACTTGTTGCTCAATCGAATTGAATGTCGAGGTGAAACCGGAAGCGTTAACTACTTTGGTATAAAAGTCGGCCTCAAGTTGTTCTAATGCGTAGGCGTAGCTTAATACACCTAAATCATTGCCGCCTAAATCAAATACGCCGTTTTTGATACCGGGTTTGTGTCCATTATTACCCATTTTGGCAGTGCTGTCAAAAGCACCGGTTGGATCGATTTCTTCATTGTAGCTGCAGCCAGCCAGAAAAAGTCCTGTGCCAGCGACGGCCATTCCACTTAATTTCAGAAACTCACGTCGTCCTTTGACAGGAGAGGAGCTCACTTCATGAATTTTTACTTCATTTTTCATAATTAAACAATTAAAAGTTAAAAATAAATAGTAACCATTATTTAATTAAGGATATGGGAGGCTTGGGGACCTATTTAATAATTGATTTTTTGGCAGCGATATAGTTTATGTGTGCCATACATAAACCAAAGGTTGATAAATAATTTTATATAATTAAACCTGAAATTGAGAACTTTTGGTGAACTAGCAGTGAGCCAATTATTTTTTAATGATTAAATAAGTGGGGAATTATTTATAACTAAATTATTTAGTACTCAAAGCCAAATCAAATTTAGATGATATTTTTTATATTTTGGAACTATTAATTAAAATTAATATGCTGTTTAACAAATATTTAACGTTATTTTTAATGATATAAATTAGAAAAGAAAAATAATTCTTTTCTGATTAGACATAGAACAAATGACCTCTTATAATTTGCATTATAATCAATTGACAGAGTAGTAATTCTCGCTAAAAAGCGGATACAACTTAAAAAATCTGTTTTAATAAAATAGAGGAGGTAAAAAAACATATTGTTAAACGATTCGATAAATTAGAATCAAGAAAGAGTACGTTGTACTTTAACCTGATAGACTACTAGTTCTCGAGAAGATTATAAAGGATTTAAAAAATAATAGCAGCTACATAAATCTCAATAGTAATCCTGATTTTGTTTTAACAGCTACAATGTTGCTATTCTAAACGACATAAATGGGTAATAAAAAAGCCTTGAATCTCTTCAAAGCTTTCTTTATATTGCATAATGGATGACTTCATTATTTTATATTTTGATTAGAGTTCAGTGAACTCTGTTTGCAAACGAAATCCTTTCTTTACGTTTTTTATTTTACTATCATAAATTAATAACTCTGCAAGCGAACAACTAGTGCAACGGCCGGTTTTAAGGAAACTTTAATGAAGACGAAAGTGAGAGTGTGTCCTAAAGACCATATTTATTTTTTATCTACAACGGGTCTATTTTCTCTATTCACTAATTCCCAGGCGATAGTAAAAGCCAGTTGGGCTCTCTTTGTTAAGGCTTCGTATTCGATTTTGTCAGGAGTATCCGTTTTTTGATGGTAATCGGCATGAACTCCATTAAATAAGAAAACGGAAGGAACCCCATATTTTGCGAAGTTATAATGATCGGAACGTTCGTAAAAATGATTGGGATCAGCGGGGTCATTGTATTTGTAGTCCAGATCCATTTGCACATACTTTTTGTTAGCGATGGCAGTGATGTTATCTAAGTCACTCGATAGACGGTCTGCGCCAATAACATATACGTAGTTATTTGTATCGGCATGCGCCGCATCGCGACGGCCTATCATATCGATATTGATGTCTGTGATGGTGTTTTCCATAGGAAATAGAGGGTTTTCAGAATAGTAACTGGAACCTAATAAACCATGCTCTTCGCCTGTTACATGCAGGAATAGGATAGAGCGTTTAGGACCGTGACCGTCTTTTTTTGCCTTTTGAAAGGCTTCAGCAATTTCTAACAATGCAACCGTTCCAGATCCGTCATCATCAGCACCGTTATAGACATTCCCATTTTTGACACCCACATGATCGTAATGGGCAGATATAACTAAAATTTCATTTGGCTTCTCTGAACCTTCTATAAAAGCCCAAATATTCTCAGAGTCGGATAGATTTTGATTCCGTTTGGCGTTCAAGAACGCAGCAGGAACTTTTTGGTAAAAGCTTGTGGCGCCTTTAGGAAAAGAAATATTGTTTTTTTCGTATTGATTAATAAGGTAGACTCCGGCCCTTTTTTGCCCGGCAGAGCCAGTTTCTCGGCCTTCCATTCCGTCAGCTGCAACAACATAAAGATGTGTTTGTAACTCTTTGGCAGTAATGGTATTCATATATGGTGTAGGGTCAGAATTATCTGCTGATTCGTTAACCTTTGCACTACTGCATGATAGCGCCATTGCCAGCACAAATAAGGAAATAATTTTTTTCATTTAGGGATTATTTTTAGATTGATAAAGGTATAAAATGTAAATGTGATTAGAAGTACTATAATTATAATAAACTTGATTAAAATGGAAAAATGCTCTTAAGAAAGGAAACCAATCATATTTCGCGGTTAACCCTTCATCAGCAAGATAAAAATAATATACGATCCAACCAAATCCCGTAAAGTTAATGGCTCCTGACAAAAAACTAAAAATACTCGATTATTAAAAGAGAGAGCCCCGACTTTATTAGTTAAAAAGAGTAGTAAAAAAAATCAGTAACTGGAATAAAAAATAGTGAATCATAAAAATGACATGGCGAAATTGATTGAATGGTTTCTTGTTAAAGAGTCTAAAGGTGAAAGGGCAAAAATCCCATGAATATTAATCAAATCTTAGGCGGATTTTGTAAAACGATTCTAAGAAGTTTTCGAGAAGCGCTTCTTGCGTATTTTTTTCTGTGACCGTAAATACCTTTTTGACGACCTAGTAATTAAAATCGGTCATTTTTTCCGATTGTGGAGCCTGCTTTTAAATTGAGTCTAATTCTTTTTAAGAATTAAACTCAATTTAAAAGCAGTTACTTTGCCTTCTATCGTGATTTCCTTGTTCACTGACTCCGTCATGACTTTCTAGTCGTTCTTATTGGGGGTACTGC
The DNA here is from genome assembly GCF_000264055.1 of Flavobacterium sp. ACAM 123. Lineage (GTDB taxonomy): Bacteria > Bacteroidota > Bacteroidia > Flavobacteriales > Flavobacteriaceae > Flavobacterium. The sequence continues at coordinate 8,820 of NZ_AJXL01000010.1, forward strand.
ATTACGATTAGAAAATGTGGCAATTTAAAAAAACTTATAAAACTGATAAAAACGAACAGCGTCACTGGAGCCAAATAAGAAAATCATTTACCGGAAAGTTAGACCGCTAGATAAAGCCGCGGGTTTGAACAAAAAATTTTTTATTAGTTTTCCAAAAGCATTTTTATAGTGCGTTGAATCTTAAAAAAAGTGAATGAACAAATGGTGGAAAATTTTTCGCATATCTGTATTTTCCTGACTCCAATTTGAGTAGAATCAATTTTCTACAACCTATCGGCAATTTAAATAGGTTTTGTCTTTCCTAAGAGGTTCCTTACTCATAATAGCGATTTTGAATAACAGGTATTGAAAAATTATTTTTTTAATACCTCATTCATGAAAAGTTTCAAATGTTCGAATGAACGTCTTGCCGCTGTGGCATTATAAGCTGCCCCTTTTGAATTATCATCTCCATATTCTGGATTGGTAAAACCGTGTACCGCATTTGAGTAATAAATCATTTGCCAGTCAGCGTTTGTGTCGCGCATTTCTTGCTGAAAGGCTGCAGTTTCGGTTGCAGATACATAAGGATCGTTAGCTCCGTGGCAAACCAAAACTTTAGTATTGATTGGTTCAATAGGTCTTGTTGCATCTCTGCCTAAGCCACCATGAAAGGAAACTACTCCTTTTACATTGAGATGTCCGCGAGCCGCTTCAAGTACTCCAGTCCCTCCAAAACAATATCCAATTACCACGATATTATCAGGATTAGCACCAGCCTTAATCAATTGTTCTAATGCTAATGAAATTCTTTTCTGATATTCCTTATAGTTGGTTTTATAATAACTGGACTTTTGACCGGCTTCTGCATTATCTTTTGGGTAATTCCCTTCTCCATAAATATCTGCTATGAAAGAGTAATAACCTAAATTAGCCAAATCTACTGCAATATCTTTGGATGCTTTGTCAATTCCATGCCATGCCGGAAGAATCAAAATTCCTGGGTTATGATGGCTTTTCTTTTTTGCTGCAATCTTAAAACCATTTAAAACCTGACTTCCATCTTTATAAGCAACTGCTTTTAGTTGCGCAAAAGATCCCGTTGAATACATAAGCACTCCCAAAATAAAATACTTTAAATTTCTCATTGTGTGTTATTTGTTCATACAAATATCTGAAATAAATAGATAGAAAAGAAACCTCTTCTTTATTAGTTTAGAGGCTTCTATGTTTGGAAGGCTTCATGCGAAACTTTAAGTATTAAAATTCCAAATTATTCCCCAGGATGATAGGTACGTTCAGCCTCTTTTTGAATGTCTTCCTTGTAAAATAGAACGTCCTTGAATTGTCCTTTTCGATACATTTCTGCTTGGTCATAAAAATGATTAGATTTTGAATCACCACTATTCCCTCCGGCCAATAAAGATTTTGCTTTTACTTTAGGTCCAAATTCGACAGCACACACAAAACTATTTCCATTGTATCCATAGCGTTTCTTTGTATCTTTTTGATAGGTACTGACAAATGAAGGTAAAGATCCCCAAAGAGCAGAAGCATACCCAATAGGCAAACTCTCCAAAGTATCATTACAGGCTAGATCAATTTCTCCTGATATTCGTTGGAACCGATTGATATCTCCCCAAGGAATCTGCCACGTTCCAAATTTGGTTTTCAGTTCATTTACCACTATTTGTAATTGTGGCAGGAGCTCTTCAGGCGATGCCTTTCTAGCAAAGTTTTGAGTGTTTTCAACTTGATCTAGTTCGCCTTCGTTTATATGTGTTTTTCGAATGATAGGATCTAATTTTGATGCCCATTCAATGGCTAATGTTGTCGCAACTGAATTTTCATTAGAGTAATAATCCCAATTTTTTAATGTAGTAATAGGTTCTAATAAATCAGAATAAAGTGAATCTTCTAAACTTACATTTTTTTCAAAACTCGAAACCAAAGAAGGAATTAGGACTTCAAAAGCAGATAGTTTTGTATCATAACCATCAGCAATTACCTTATCTAATGTATATTTTTCACCTTTACTCAACAAACGAACGGCATTTATTCCTCTAAAACTTTCGCCGTCTGGAGCCATGTATGGTCTATAATCTTTCTCTTTTGGACTATTATTTGCACCAGCCACGGAGTAGGGAGTCGCATTACAGTTCTGTAACCATCCATTTGATGGATTATAAAGATGAACCGTCTCTGAAACATCATGTAATCCTTGCCATTCGGTTTTTGAGGTAGAACCGTCTATAACTTTTGACCAATTCAGATTACTATCTCTAACAGGAACGAAGTTTCCGTGCCAATAGGCAATGTTTCCTTTGCTATCAGCATATATGGTGTTATTTGAAGTATTTGCTTTTAAGTCCATTGCTTTTTTGTAATCCTCAAATCCTTTTGACTTTGTTCTCACCCAACTTTGAATTAAGCTGTTCATAGAACGATTATTTGATTTTAAACTAATCCATTTCCCCGCTCTTTTGGCCATGATGGGACCATGGTTTGTAAAATATGTTTTGAATTTTTTAGGAATTAATTTTCCATCTTGTAAATAATTAATGGTTATTTGTTTTTCGATAACGGGCAGTAATTTGGAGTCGTATTCGTAGAATAATTTATTATTTTTGGTTACAATTTTTTCGGCATAGATATCGGCAACATCCACGTCTGATGAAGTATGCATCCAACCGCAATTTTCGTTAAACCCTTGATAAATGAAAAATTGTCCCCAGGTGACTGCACCATAAGCATTCAATCCTTCTTCACTACTTACTTGTATTTCCGGTCTGAAATAAAAAGAGGTGTGTGGGTTAATGTAGAGAATAGCATTTCCAGAAGCAGTTTTGGCAGGGGCCAAAGCAAAACCATTTGATCCCGTTTGTACTTCTGTCTCGCGCTCAACATAAGCCACTTTATCTGAATTTCCAGAATAAAAAGTCTTGAGTTCTCCAGTAGTTAAATCCGCAGTGCTAATAGCTCCAATACTGCCGTCTGTCCATAGTAAGGGAAACCACGGTTCAAAATGGGTTAAAAAAGCAGGTCGCACCTCTGGATGATTGTGTAAGTAGAAGTTAATGCCATCTGCATAACTATTCAATAATTTTTTCAGCCAAGGTGCTGCTTTTTTATAATCTGCTTTTGCTTCTTTAGGATCAATTAGCAAGCGTATTTCTAAATCATTATATAAAACTGATTTTCCTTTAATTTCTGAAAGGCGTCCTAATTTTTCAATATAATTCATTTCGATACGTTTAAAATCGTCTTCGCATTGTGCGTAGAGCATACCAAAAACTGCGTCAGCATCGGTTTTTCCATATACGTGCGCAATTCCCCAACTGTCTCTAATAATCGTTACTTGTTGTGCTAATTTTTGAAGTCTCTTGATTTCTTTTATATTGCTCTCTTGAGAAAATAGTTGGATACTAAAAAAAGGAAAATAAAAATAGAAGCAGTAAAGTAGTGGTCTTTTTGTAATAGCTCATTTGGTTTGGTTTTTTAAACTTAATTGTAAGTGTATATCTCCGGTTCTAGAAATCGGGTAAACTATCATTTTAAAGTGAAATATTTCTTTTGAAGGCACAGCCCAATTCAATCATGGAATCTGTTTTTGCAATTCCTTGAATAGTATCAATTTTTTCATAAAGCAATTTTCTCATGTGTTCATGGTCACGGGCAATCATTTTAATATACAAAGTATAGGAACCAGTGATATAATAGCATTCCGTCACTTCAGGAATTTTTTTAAGTTCTTCTATAATTCTGCTAGAATCCTCATCTTTATTTAGCGTAATCCCGGTAAAAGCGCCCCAGTCATAACCTATTTTTTTTTCATTAATGATAGGTTTTATTCCTGCAATAATTCCTTGCTCCATCAAACGGTTGATGCGCTGATGAACCATTGTATTTGATATTTTTAACGTTGAAGCAATTGCAGAGTAGGCCATGCGACCATCTTTTTCTAATTCCTTTATGATATTAATGTCGAATTCATCCAAAACATCCATGAAATTTATTTTAAATTAAAATGCGTAACTTTATTATCATAAAAGTAATTGTTTTTTTTCTCTTTTTCATAAGAAAAGTAGGTTTATTTAATTTAAAATGACTTTTTTAATAATTTAATTAGTTAAAATTGACTTTTTAAGCCAATAAATAAGTCAAAAACGGATATATATCGGGTGAACTAAAAAATTATTTGTAGTTTTGCTTACTAAGCATTAAAAAATAAGATATCATGGAACAAATACAAGAAGTACTTTCTTCTAAATCAGAAGTGTTAATAGAAAAAGAAAACAACCACGGAGCCCATAATTATCATCCATTACCAGTAGTTCTTGACAGAGGAGAAGGGGTTTTTGTTTGGGATGTAGACGGTAAAAAATATTATGATTTCTTGTCGGCGTATTCCGCAGTAAATCAAGGACATTGTCATCCAAAAATTGTTGGTGCGATGATAAAACAAGCACAAACTTTAACATTGACTTCTCGTGCGTTTCATAATGATCAATTAGGAGTTTTTGAGGAGTATGTGACTAAATACTTCAATTTCGACAAAGTGTTACCAATGAATACAGGCGCTGAAGCTGTTGAAACCGCTTTGAAGATCTGTAGAAAATGGGCTTATGAAGTAAAAGGTATTCCTGAAAATCAAGCAGAAATTATTGTTTGTGAGAATAACTTCCACGGAAGAACAACGACAATCATTTCGTTTTCAAATGACGAAAATGCACGTAAAAACTTTGGTCCGTTTACAGATGGGTTTATTAAAATTGCTTATGATGACATTGATGCGTTAGAAGCGACTTTAAACTCTAGCAAAAATATTGCAGGTTTTTTAGTGGAACCCATTCAAGGAGAAGCGGGAGTTTATGTTCCTACCGAAGGCTATTTGGCGAAAGCCAAAGCACTTTGTGCAACACATAATGTCTTGTTCATTGCCGATGAAGTGCAAACAGGAATAGCTCGTACTGGAAGGTTATTAGCTACCTGTGGTAATTGTTCTTGCACAAATGGATGTGAAAATAAGCCAGAAGTAAAAGCAGATATTCTTATTTTAGGAAAAGCAATTTCAGGAGGAGTATATCCAGTTTCTGCGGTATTAGCCAATAATGAAATCATGAATGTCATCAAGCCGGGACAACACGGTTCTACTTTTGGTGGAAATCCTGTTGCGGCAGCTGTCGCTGTTGCTGCTCTTGAAGTCGTTCGTGAAGAAAATTTATCAGTAAACGCTGAGCGTTTAGGAATTATATTAAGAAAAGGATTGAATGATATCGCTTCAAGAAATTCAATAATTAGTTTAGTACGTGGTAAAGGATTGTTAAATGCAATTGTAATCGATTGCGATGAAGAATCCGATTTAGCTTGGCAAATTTGTTTGAGGTTTAGAGATTATGGACTATTGGCTAAACCAACTCACGGTAACAAAATAAGATTTGCTCCGCCATTAGTCATTACTGAAGCGCAAATTCACGATTGTCTTTCCATCATAGAAAAAGCGCTTAACGATTTTAAATAAAAAATTGTTATGGAACGATTTATAAAATTAATAAAAAACCGATCAGATATTGGCGCAGGAACCAGAGGGTCTGATTTAGGGATTGATGCTATCGAAATCGCAGCCATCAATCGCAATAGCGATTATTTTAGTCAATTTGAGTTTGAAGACGTGAAAACGCACAACGAAAGCATCTATGATAAAAATAGAAACAATTTCGCTAAAAGAATCGAACATGTCTTGGAACAGTGTACGCGAGTTTCTTATGCCGTAAAGCATAATTTAAAAGCGAATTATTTTCCGATAGTATTGTCTGGGGATCACTCCTCAGCGTTGGGAACAATAAGCGGTATTAAATCGGTTTATCCAACAAAGAGGTTGGGCGTTGTTTGGATTGATGCGCATGCCGATTTGCATTCTCCTTATACTTCGCCATCGGGTAATATTCATGGGATGCCTTTGTCAGCGGCTTTAGGAGAAGATAATTTTGATTGTCAAGTCAACGAAATCAGTGCAGATACAGCACAACATTGGGAAGATCTTAAAAACATTGGTACTCCTGGGACTAAAATAAGTCCTGAAAATTTAATTTATTTTGGAGTTCGTGATACTCAAGAGGCAGAAGAAAGCTTGATTAAAAAACTGGATATCAGAAACTATAAAGTGGACGAAGTACGTTATCGAGGTCTTCAAACTTGTGTCAAGGAAGCATTGACCAAGTTATCGAATTGTGATTTAATTTATATCTCTTTTGATGTGGATTCCATGGATTGTGATATGATTTCATACGGTACTGGAACGCCCGTTTCTAAAGGATTTGATCAATATGAGGTGATCGCCATTATTAACCAAATTATTAAGTCTAGAAAAGTTATTTGTTTTGAAGTTGTAGAGGTCAATCCACTTCTGGATACAAAAGGAAATAAGATGGCCGAAACCGCTTTTGAAGTTTTAGAACAAATTACATCCACTGTTATTTTACCGCTCGAATAGTATTTTTTAGATTAGTTCCATAAATTATAAAAACCCAAAATCTAATTGTTAAATTTTGGGTTTTTTAGCACAATGCAGTATTTCGTGTTATCTGATGGTTATCTTGGTCATACAATAATTAGGAACTACTAATAAGTGAGTCTATGTATGAAAATTAGAATATTCATTTGTAGCACATTATTAAGTACTCTACAATTTAGACAGTTAAAAATTTCTTTCTTATCGCAGTTAGTAGTTCTAAAGCTGAGGTCTTGTAAATACTTTTATTGTATTGTTATAAGAGTTCAATTAGATCTAAAGGGTGGTCTAGAATATGTTTAGCACCATCAGCCAGTAATTCTTCTTTTGGTCTATAGCCCCAAGAAACGCCCACGGGATACATAGCCGCATTATTAGCTGTTTGCATATCGACCCCGCTGTCACCTATATACATAATTTCTTGCGGAGTAAACCCTAAACCTTTGCCTATTAGTACTGCTGTAAATGGATTTGGTTTTTTGAGTTCTTCGGTGGTTAAGCCTATTACAGATTCAAAATAGCCTGGGAATAGTTCTGATACTATTTTTTTAGTAAGGGCATCTGACTTATTGGATAATACGCATAGTTTTAGTTGCCGGTCAATTAAGTTGTCTAGAAGCTTAATAATACCTTCATACGGTATTGTTTTATGGATGCAGTTACCCCGATAAACAGACATCAGGGCTTCAAAGCAACGCTCAATTTCATGTTCGTTACTATGGCCGTCAGGAAGTGCTTTAGCGACTAAGTTTCGAATGCCACTGCCTATAAAATAATTATAGGCTTCATAATTGTGCGTGGGGTAGTTTTTTGTTTTAAGGACAGTGTTCATGGAATCAGCGATGTCCTCAAGTGAGTTGATTAAGGTTCCATCCAAATCAAAAATAACTGCTTTAAATTTCATTCTGTAGTTTTTATAGTGATCCAAAAGGGATTCTTTTGATGGTAAATTTAAAATATATATTATACTGTAAAGATACATTTTCTTATGCAAAGTACTTTTTAACGACGGGGTGCATCGGTTTTTTGTTTCCTAAAGTCGTACTTCGATATAGATCGTATTTGATTATAAATAGTTCTTTAGCCGCTTATATCAAGGTCTAAAATTTAAAATAGCCCTTTTTATTGTGGTAGAATACCTTAGAAAGTAAGCTTCGTTTTAGCGTTGTTCTATTGTTTTTTTCGTCTAACGAATCGAATTACCATACCCAAACCGTTGTGAAATTGTCCTTCGTTAAGTTGATTTTTTTTTCCTCTAATTCAACAATTTCGAACTTCTCAAAGTCTAATTTTATTTCATCGATTGAAAATAACGTATCAAGGTTCTTTGGTCCGCCTACTTTTTCGTTTTTACTGTTGTAATCTAGATGCTTTTAGGGAAAGCTTCAAAAATAATTATTCCACCAAGTCGCAGATAGGTTGTCAATATTTTGTGGTAGCTTGATTTTTTATCAGCTGGAAAATGGACATAGATTAGAGTAATGGTATCAAATTGATTTTCTTTGTAAGCGATTGACTGGAACTCTCCAACCTTATAGTTGATGGAAACATGATGCTTGTCAGCTAATGTTAGCGCTTTCTTTTACCTTCTGTACCTTGATCAAAAGCAGCAGAGCTCCAGCCTCGTGTAGCCGTATAAACAGCGTTTCGTCCTTCGCCCTCTGCTGGAAATAATATGCTTCCTACAGGAATTTTAATAAGTTGTTCTTTAAGGAAGTTATTCGGCTCCTCACCATAGACGAATTCCGTTTTACTGTATCGGTCGTCCCACATATTTTTTATTGTCGATAGCTTTTAAATTACCATTAGCTTAGTATGATCGTGCTTTTTTTTGCCCCTGATCTAAGGATTGGGGGTAGTTAATTATTGAATTTTTAATAACCAGGAAAACATTTTATCAAAAGCGTTTTCTCTGACTACTTTTGGAGATAGAAAGATATCGTGTAGCGCATGATTAATTTGCAGTAATGTCACATCATCGCCCAGCGTTACTCCAACTCTTTTTATGTCTTCAATATCCAATACTGTATCTCTAGACATAGCCTCTTCGGAAAAAGTGGTGATCTTTTTGGAATCCGAAGAATGCATAACGAGAATGGGCACTTTTATGTTAGAGTCTGCTAGTTTTTTCTGTGCGATACTTATCGCGACAACCCATTTAAAAAAGGTTGGGAATCCTTTTGTCGGTTTCCAATCGAGGTTATAATCCCACTCACCATAAAAATTTTTATTTACACTTTGGGCATAGACTGGAGCTAGTGCACCTTCAATTTTGGCATACGGAGCTATAGTGGAAATGATTTTTGAGCCCCAATAACTCAAGAACTTCTCTAATTCAGACTGATAAAAGTCCAAAAACGGAGAGTTCAAAATAAGAGCGCTTATGCGGTTTCTTTCCGAGCCATTATTCATATAGCTACTTGCAATTAATCCGCCGGTGGAGTGGCCAAAAAGGAAGATAGAACTTTGACTTATGTTGTTAATTTCGCGGATTGCAATTGATATTTCCTCAAAATATTCTTCTATGTCTTGGCAATAATTAGGACGTTGATGTTTCAGAAGAGAACGGCCGTATTTCCGAAGATCGAGAGCATAAAAATCAAAGTTGTTTTTATTGAATTTTTCAGCTACGTGGGCATGAAAGAAATAATCATTATAACCATGTAAGTAAAGTACGCTCTTTCTGTTTCCTAAGTTGTGTTTTGAAGAAATTAATGTAGCAATCATTTCTCCTTCATAATCAGGAGTAAGTTTAATAGTTTGAAAAGTGAAGTCTTTATTTATATTCATGTTTGCTTTATTAATATGGTTAAAAACCCCGTCAACGTTTTAAAATAGCGGAATCAAAAGAAGGCAATCCATTTTTTTCTCTGAAATTATTTTATCCACTTTCTCATCTTAAAATAAATTAATGCGATTATAAAGCTGATTATCATTAGTCCTACTGCTGATGGATATCCAAATTTCCAGTTTAGTTCAGGCATGTTTTTGAAATTCATTCCATAAATACCTGCAATTAGCGTTGGTAAAGAAATGCAAACAGTTATAATAGTTAATGTTCTAAATATTTTATTTTGTTCTAGATCGATTTTACTGTTTATATTATCTTCCAAGTCATCAAGCCTCTCAAAATTAAATTGAATATGGTCTGAAATAACAGCAATATCGTCCAGCTCTAAGTTGATTTTAGTTGTTATCGTCTTTAGCTCAAATTTGTTTTGTATCAGCAAATGAAGTATCCTTTGGAAATTACTAATTGACTCTTTAATCAATAGATTATTGAAGTTGAGTATCATTATTAAATCTAGATCTTTTTCATCATAATGCTTCGAATTTAATATGTTCTCATAAAAACGCTTTATTCTTCTGGATATTATTTCGGTTAAATCGGCATAATAATCTGAAATTATTCCTATCTGAAAAACAAAATGTTCTAAGTGAGAACTAAAATTTATACTCGTGAAATCATATCTTGTTTTAGTCAGATTTACAAAGTCTTTATCAATATTTGATGATAAAAAATAGAAGACCACCTCTTTCTTGATTATTACGAATATTTCCTCTTCTTTAAAAAGGGTGTCCGAATTGTATTTGGGTATTGAAAAATTAAAAGACAATTGATCTTGTGATTTTAGGTAATGAGAACTTATTTCAATATCCTCTTTTTGATAAAAAATCGCTGTGTCTATCCCAAATTTCTCAGCAATCTCTTTTAGCATACAGTCTGTGAAATCGATAATCCGTATGTTAAACAGATCTTTAGCGTCAGTGTCAATTTCACTTATTAAATCGAGTTTCTTTACTTCATTCGTCTTTAAATATAATTCTATCATAAATTTTTACAATTAGTGCGTGAATTCAGACAGGGTGATATTGCTTTCAATTTTGTTCGGCCTGAAGCATAAGGGAGGTTAACGCGTCTATAATTCCGCTTTTACGAATATAGGAATTATTACGATAAAATCACTAAAATGCCTGAGTTTGGCAAAAAACGAGAACAGGCTGTTTTCATACACTACTACCTTTTGTTATCGGGCTTTCTGTTCTGGTAGGAGTTAGGTATAGCGCAATTCTTCAGTCCGCAGTGAAATTAAAATGGTGTTTAGTGGTATAGATTTAAATAACAGTATATTATGTAATGACTTCAGGAAAAAGAGGATCAGCGATGCCGGTAAAACTCTACTTGACTGATGTCACGGGAGAGTCAGTTTTTTTCTCTGTACCAATAGAAATTGATGTTATTTGTCCATCGAAGTTAATGTAGTGGCAGTTGTGGAATAAATAGTATATCTTTCGTACTTAATAAAATGATGTTAATAATATGAAAAATAGAATAGTTAAAACGCAAATACTAGAAGCCTGCATACAAAAGCAACATGAATTGATTGATAATTTTAAGAATCGGGAAGCTGAAATGAACGATGACACCTTCAGTCAGAATGAGTCTGCAAGTCAGAGTGAAGATCGCAGAGCCGGTAAATATGAATTACTTAAAGCAATTGGTGATGAACTTGCTTTTGCCCAAGAAGAATTAGCATACCTGAATAGATTGGATATTACAAAGCAAAACACTCTTGTCGCACCTGGAGCCGTTGTTGTTACGGAGCAATTTGTTTTTTTTATTGGTGTGTCTAGTGAAAAAGTAGAGGTAGATGGAGAAACAGTCTTCGGCATTTCAACCAAAGCGCCTATTTATGCAAACATGAGAGGTTTAGAGAAAGGTAGTAAGTTTCAATTTAACGAAACTCATTATTTAATTGAAGAGGTCTATTAACACCTACTTGTTTAATAATGTGTGATAGAATAATACAAGGATTTATATTTTATTTTTGTCGTAAAAATACAGGATAGCGATTTCTTTGTGGTGATGTATAAAAAAACAGCGTTTGATCCTGATTAGGCCAAACGCTGTTATTTGATTGTAAAATAATTGTAAGCCACGTAATCCACTATTAATTAGGAAAGAGAAAAGTGGTCGACTTTATTTTTCAGTATAAAAAAGGGCCTAAAAGTAATACCCGATATTCATATTGAAACGTACTTCCCAGTTCGCGTCTGGTGCACCTGCACCCAATCCATTTGTCCAGTTTGGACCTAGCCAAGGCTGATCTTTACCTGCTGCGATATCAAAGTAAGTGTAAACACTACCTGCAGTAACTAAAACACCAGTAACATTCATAGCCGTGTCGTTAAAATCAGAGTTTAATTTTTCTAAGTATCCATAATCATTATAGAACTGCAAGCTAGATACTGGACCCCATTTTACCGGTACTGTATATTGTACCCCTAAAGTGTAGGTGTTTCCCTCTGCTGCAACTAAATAAGAACCACCATAAGCTGCCATGGCAATAAGATTGTTGCTTTGTCCATTAGGGTTTTTCGAGCTTTTTTTGTATTTTGAAACTTGAGCTTTTACACCAAAGCGTTTGTACTTTAATTCATAATGCAATGCTGCTGCGTAGTGTGAACCCATGTTTTGAGTATCTAAGTTATAAAGCCCACCAAACTGTCCCGATGTACCTATCTTATGATTAATACTGTCGTTTCCTATACTATAGCTAAGTTTTCCATTTACTTGGTTTACCTCTTTATTACGTAAATCCAATATTCCATCTCCATTTAAATCAATAGAAGCGACATCATAGGAATACCTACTGTTTGAAACATCAGAATTATTACCAAATCTTAGCTCTTCTGCATTTTTGAAAAAAGCTAAACTATAATTCCATTTTTTATCAGTATGTGTGAACTTTACACCCATATCATGATCATCTTCCAATCCAATATAATAATTAAGACTAAAAAACCAGTTATGCGAATTATAGGTCGTAATACCAAAAGGAACTTGGGTAAGACCTACTTGGATTTCGTTTTTAGAATCGAAATCATAAGCTACGCCACCCTTCGTTTTAGCATTCCGCCTCCAAAACCTTCTGAATACAAGCGGTATTCTGCATTTAGTTTGATACCTTTATATTTGGCTTTTGCATTAATGCGAAAAACATCATATCCAAAATCACCACCGCGTTTTTTTTGTCCTTCCTTCCAAGAGGATAAATTGTAGTTAAATCGCACCGCACCACCTATTTCTAGTTCTGGTTTGTCTTGGGCTTGAATAGCTCCGGTTGATAATAGCAAAAAGCTAATTACCAAAGTAATTTTTGAAAACATAATCTGTTTGTTGTAATTAAAAAAAATATTGAATAAAAAATAATAATAATTAGAGTAAAAAACGATTTTTAATTTGGGATTCGATTTCTATCTAATGGCGCAAATAATGCAGTCACATTTGACAACTCACTTTTTAGGTATTGTAAGATAATTTTTATTTGCATCTTACAAAGGTAACAAAATATAGCTATTAGCCAATGTTTTGGTGATTTTCTTCTTTGTTGCCCTGCTGAAATGGCCCCTAAATGAACTCAAAAAAAGACAGTGATTCATCTTGGAAGAACCTTTGCCTACTCTTACTACTGAATATTTATTATTGTTTAGCTTATCAAATAAAGTCGCTATTTTGTCGTCGCTTTTAAAAGTAATCTGTTGATTTCTGTTTTTCTTTGATACCTTCAACGTAGTGAAATAATATTTGCTCATTCAAAATTATCTTTCGATTTCAATAAGGACATTCAAAAATTTATGGATAAATCTTTTTTAATGCACACTATTTATTTGTAGCTTAGCCAAGGCTGTTGCCCAATTTATTAACGAATAGTAACTAATATGAAAAATCTAAGCCTTTTTTGTTTGCTGTTAACCTCTATCGGCTTTGCAAGCTGTAAAAATAATCAAAGTGAGAAAGTCGACAAGGCCGCGAAAGTTCCGGCTGAAAAGCCAATAAGCGTTGGATGTTATAAAGCGATTTATGAAGAAGATACGCTTGATTTGAAAATTAACACTTTTAAAAACGGAGAAATAACTGGTGATATGAATATGGCAATTTCTAATATGCCTAAAAAGGTAGGTGAAATCGCTGGAGAATTTCGTGGGGATACCTTATTTGCTAGTTATACTTTTATCCAGGGTGGATACAAAAAGAAGACATATAAAAATCCAATGGCTTTTCTAAAGCGTGGTGACGAACTCATTTTAGGTAATGGGCAAATACAAATTACGTTGGGAGCTTCTCATTTTGTAAAGGGTGAGCCCATCGACTTTGAAAAAGTAAAATATAAGTTCACCCCAGTCGACTGCGTTGATCAATAAGAAACAAAAAGGGGGAAAGTTATCCCCCTTTTTTAATCAGTGTCAAGGTTTTTAGGCTAATTAAGTAAATCTTTAATTGCGTCTCTTTCTTTGTTGGGCTGGAGTTAATTCAAAGACTATTTGTAATGCATATAGCAATCTTATCCATTGCGTGGTCTAAATATATTCTATTTTTATTATCGTCATTTTTGTAAATAATAAAAGATAAAATAATCAGACAGACAAAATTATTTCATTTTCAGTCAAGAAAATAAAAACCGGAACTTAATGTAATATTTTTCATATCTTTAGACGGAAATCAAACTATTATGAAAAACCTATTACTTCTATTGGTACTGTTCAGTACTACTATTTCATTGGCTCAAGATACTTATATCCATTGTGGTAAAATTATTGATACTAAAACCGGAGAGGTACTTACTAACAAAACTATTGTAGTTTCCGATAAAACAATCAAAGCCGTTCAAGATGGTTTTATAAACTCCACAAACCCCGAAGACAAAACCATCGACTTAACAACTAAAACTGTTATGCCCGGTTGGATAGACATGCATGTACACCTTGAAGAGGAAACTAGCCCAACCAGATATGTTGATGAATTTACCCAAAACGACGCCGATATAGCATTTAATTCAATAGGGTTTGCCAAAAGCACGCTTATGGCCGGCTTTACCACAGTTCGCGACCTTGGTGGCTCAGGTGTAAACGTTTCACTTAGAAACGCCATTAATCAAGGAAAAGTGGTAGGACCAAGAGTACTAACCGCCGAAAAAGCATTAGCTTCCACAGGAGGACATGCGGATCCAACAAACGGCTACCGCAAAGACTTAATGGGAAATCCAGGACCAAAAGAAGGAGTGGTCAATAGTTTAGATGACGCCCGAGAGGCCGTACGACAACGGTACAAGAACGGAGCCGACTGGATTAAAATAACCGCCACAGGAGGTGTATTATCAGTAGCTAAGAGTGGGAGTAATCCACAGTTTACCCAAGAAGAAATAGAAGCCATCGTGAGTACTGCCAAAGATTATGGAATGCAAGTAGCAGCTCATGCTCATGGCGATGAAGGGATGCAACGCGCCATTAAAGGTGGTGTAAAAACCATAGAGCACGGTACAGAGATGAGCGAAGCCACGATGGATTTAATGATTAAATACAATGCCTACTATATCCCTACACTTTCAGCTGGAAGTTATGTGGCAGAGAAAGCACTTATTCCCAATTATTATCCTGCTATAGTAGTGCCTAAAGCCTTAGCCATAGGACCAAAAATTAAAGCAACTTTTGCCAAAGCCTACAAAAAAGGAGTGCCTATTGGTTTTGGAACAGATGCTGCAGTGTTTCCTCATGGCGATAATGCCAAGGAATTTATTTACATGAAAGAAGCGGGCATGCCGGTAATGGAAGCTATCCAAGCAGCTACAATAGTCAACGCCAAAATATTAGAAATGGATACACAAATAGGCGCTTTAGAACCAGGCTATTTAGCAGATATTGTTGCAACAAATGATGACCCAACCGAAGACATCAACACCGTAAACAATGTAGTATTTGTTATGAAAGAAGGAGTTGTTTATAAGCAATAACTAGACGCAATCTTTCAAACATCAGTACTTGTTCGCTTTCGTTTGCATGTGTTTTGTGAAACTGTTTTTTTCAATATTCTTTTAGAAGAGCTATTTATTTGAGTTAGTAGTGGCAGTAGTTTTATTCTTTCCACGAATTACAATTTAATAGGTTATTACCCGCAACGACTTAATACGAGATACTCTTTATTTTGATATAATTACAGTTTTCTAATTATAATTATGCCCAATTATTTAAGGGGTTGAAAAACTCAGTACTAATCACAGACAGTAGATAATACTGAACAAAATTTATATTTTATTTCAATATTAAGTAATATAATGCTGGTGTATTATAAAAATAGTATAATGTAGTTGAACAATATTGAATATACAATTGGTATAAGTCATTCTAAAAGCTTCTCCCAGCTTCTTAAAGGTAGTTTTTGATATTATTAAAATTTCATAAACTAGTTTAATCTATCTGGGAAAAGCATTTTTGAACGCAATTTATGCTTCTATAAAATGAATACCTGTCAATGCTATTTTTTGATATTCATACTTTTTTTTAATCATTGGTTACGGATAATTTTACTTCAATGTTACCACGCGTTGCGTTAGAGTAAGGGCATACTTGATGTGCTTGCTCTGCTAATTCCTGAGCAACATCTAAAGTTACTTCTGGAATATTAACTACTAATTCTGCCGCTAAACCATAACGACCGGTTTCTATTTGTCCTATGCTAATTTTTGCATTTACACTTGTTTCTCCTGTGTTTACTTTACCGTTTTTGATAACTAAGTTTAAGGCATTATCGAAACAAGCTGCATATCCTGCTGCAAAAAGCATTTCTGGATTAGTGTAATCGTCATTTGTTCCGCCCAATGCTTTAGGCGATCTTACTTCAAGGTCTAAAACATCATTGCTACTTTTTACGTGACCATTTCTACCACCTGTTGCTGTTGCTTCTGCTGTGTACATTGCTTTCATTGTTGAAATATTTAAAGTGTTTTTTTCTATTTATTTGATTAAATTTTATATCTGGATCTTTTAAGCTATATAATGGTAAACCTACTCTAATTTTAGACCGTCTGCTATTGCTTCAACTAAGGGCTGGATATAATCTGCTATTGCGATGCTTCCGTGATTTTTGTTTTTTTTAATCGCATTTTACACCTACTGTTTTCTGCTACTTAGATTAGTAAAAGAAATTTTTTTTACCATAGTATTTATAGCAGGATTAGTCAGTCGTTTTAAATTTTCCCGATTCATTTTTTAACATTTTTACCTTTGAATTCTACTGCAAAAATTAATTCATATGCATTTTGCAAAGCAGGAATTGAGTCTTTTTCCAGGTCGTAGCGTGCAGTTGAGGCATTATCCCTTTAATGATTATCTTTTCCCCTATTTTCTTAACATAGCGATGGATTTACAGTTTTCATATTCTCTTAATAAGTGAATAATAATGATTATTTTAGTAGTGCCTTTTTATTACTTATGATAATCATTTTACTTTTTTTGTAAATAGGATAGGAACTAATTCAATTTTTAAAATGTTAGGTTAAGCTTATAATTACTTTGCCTTGTGCTCTGCCCGTCGCTAAGTATAAATAAGCATCGATTCCATCTTCTAAAGAATAAATTAGATCCACTACAGTTTTAATATCTGCATCTTCAATCATTTTGGTGATAATATTTAACTGATCCACATCAGGCTGCATCCAAGTTAGTTTATAAATAGCAGACTTATGTTCAATCAGCTTTGACAATTTCTCGGGCAATTTATAATCTTTCATACCCATGTGCGTTGCTGTTTCTTCGTCAGGAGGACCTACTATCGTAGTCACTTTTCCACCTTCTTTAATGATTTCAAACGCATCAAAGGTGTATTCATTCCCTAAAGTATCAAAAACAATATCCAAATTATTTGCAATGTCTTTATAGTTTTCAGTTTTATAATCGATTACTCGGTCAGCACCCAGAGCTTTGACCCAATCTACGTTTTTGCTACTAGTAGTTGTATATACGATAGCTCCTTTAGCTTTGGCATATTGAATTGCAAAGCTACCTACACCTCCGGATCCTGCATGGATAAGAATTCTATCGTTCTCTTTAATGCCGACACTCTCCAAGGCTTGAATTGCCGTGAGGCCTATTAATGGTAATCCTGCTGCTTCTTCGAAAGAGATGTTTTTGGGTTTTATAGCAACTAAGTCACTATTAATAGTAACAAATTCTGCTACTGTCCCCATTTGTTCTTGAGGCACTCTGGAATAGACTTCATCTCCTATTTCAAAATTGGTTACATCTGCACTTTTCTCTACCACCACACCACTAACGTCAAAACCTATTGTAATCGGTAAGTCTAAAGAAATCATATCTTTCAGTTTACCTTCGACCATTTTGTAATCAATAGGATTTAACGAAGCTGCTTTAACTTCAACCAAAATATCATTTGGTTGTAACGAAGGTTTTTCGATCTCGTTGATGGATAGACTTTCTTTAATTTCGCCATATTTCATTATTTGTAGTGCTTTCATATCAATTATATTTTGTTGTTACTTATATCTAAGATTATCTGTTTTTTGTTTTTTGCGAAAACATTGATCAGCTGGCTAACATTTTAACTTGGTGAGGGAGCGAAAAGATTTTAAAAAAGAGAAAGGATACTATTTTTATAATCTTCAGCTTTTTCAGTTGTATGGAGTAGTAACCATTTTTTTTTATTTGGTTTTTATCCATTATTTATCGGTTTTTGATATGCAAATTGGTTTGCTTTTTCAACACTAATATCATCTTGTCTAGAAGTAGAAATGCTATACTTAGCGAACTTTAAAAGGCCCGCTATGTTTTACTGCCCGCCCGCATTCTCTGCAATAATTAATATTTTTTTCATTGGTCTTTTATTTTATTATTATCGAACCCACGAGATTTTTCTTATTTTTAGATGCTCAAATACTTAAAGGTAAGGGATTAATAGTGCCAATCCCGAATTTCGGAACGTTTTTATTTGATAATTTCAGATTCAAGCCTAGAATTTTTACTATTAATCTAAGTAGTACATGTAATTACAATCGATTTATTAGTTTTTCTTGCTTCTTTACAACTAATTTTATTCGGGTATGTTTATAATCGAAATTTAACCTATCAGAAAAGCTTTTTATATTATGTACAACAAATGAACTTATTAATAATTCTGATCTTTCAGGTCTCAAAAACGAAATGTGCATGATGGTCCGTATACTTTACAGATTAATTTTTAGCCCTTCGTTTATTGAAAACGGACTACACGATTACTAAATCTTTCTACTCGATGCGAGTAAACTCATGTAACACTTGCATCATCATAAAAGGAATGGAAAATATAACCTCTGGAGTATGAAACTTATAATTATTATTGCGCAATTAAAAACAGGATCACTCTGTAAAATAGAAAATTAGTGCTTTCACCTCTGGCCATTATTCGTTCAATTATACACCACATTTTTATCGAATTCAAAAAATAATGGGAACAGCAATAGTATCGGTACAGTAGGAGATCTGTCAGCTGATTTATTTGTTTTTATCGAAAATGAAGTTTGCCGATTTTTTAATAAAAGTAGCAGCAAATTTATAGTATCTCCATTTTTAATTTCAGAGAGTTATCGTAGGTTTATTTTTGCATTCTAAAAGGGGCCGAAATAGTAGCTATTTAAGGATTATATTTAGCGTTTTGCGGTCTCCAAAGGGTATCATTTTAGAAATTTGCCTATTGATTTCCAATAACAAAATTGACCCGATAGATTCAGAATATAAATCATTGTTTGCTTGTAAGTCTCTTTAAATAAAATAGCACAACTTTTTTTCAAGACATTTCAGGAACGTTGTTTCTTTATGAAGATAAATACTCCGAAAAGTCCGATTAGTGTGCTTACAATATAATTTTGTATTAATTATTTAAGGATGACTTAAACTGCACACAATAGTTGTTTCCATGAGAAGTTTTGTTGATTAAAACGTAACTTTTAAAGTACATAAAATAAAGATAATTGTAATTTTATGAGTGGGAGCGGAGCAGCAATTGCTTCTTGTTATTCTTGTAAAAGTTTTTATTTTATTCCAAAAGGTTTTGTTGGTAATTCGTTCAGCCAGCCTTCTCCATGTTTTTTGTCTAAATAATCTGAAATAATCTGATTGTTTTTAGTCGCTCTTTTAAACGATAAAGGATCTATTACACAATTCTCTATGATAAGCCCAATTCCATATTTTTCTTTGAAATTCATATATTCTTCTGGTATTCTATTATTAATGCCATAAATTATAAAATTTAAATTTCCGTTTATACCATTTAACTGCACTGTTTCTAAATCATTGGCAAAGTTGTCTTTATCTAATTTGTTACCTTGTTGATCATAGCAAGAAATAGTTTTTATTAGCATTCAATTGACCCAAGCTCCTTCATTATAAATTGTACCGTTAGTGTGATACGATTTCCACAGTCCAACTTTCTTACCATCTATAAAAACCCCAATTGCTTCCCGATTTCCATTCTCGTGAAATGTTTTCCATTCGCCAGATTCCTTTCCATCTGAGTATTTTCCAACTTGAAATAGACTCCCGCTCTCATAGAAATGTTTCCATTTCCCTTGTTTTACTCCGTTAGCGATTTTCCCTTGCCCTTTTAAGGTTCCATTTTGATAGAAGTCCTTTTGTAAAGTGCAAGAAATCAAAGTCAAAAAGGTTGCAATAACAAACAGCTGTTTTTTCATATTTTTTTTTTAAGGTTTACCTGGAATGATGGCTAACTTAGTTTAATAATTATTTTATCATTGGGCGAATAGTGGTTTGAAATTAATAATCTTTAGGACACAGCAAAACAGACTGCTCTAAACTGCTTTTTTTAAGCTGTTGTTTC
Organism: Flavobacterium sp. ACAM 123; assembly: GCF_000264055.1. Classification (GTDB taxonomy): domain Bacteria; phylum Bacteroidota; class Bacteroidia; order Flavobacteriales; family Flavobacteriaceae; genus Flavobacterium. Next base: position 28,976 of record NZ_AJXL01000010.1, read on the forward strand.
CCGAATTAAGTATTGTGCTTAGTATAAGTGTCCCTTTTAATAGCGTTATTTTTTGTTGCAAATAGTTTTTAATTGTGGAGTATGTAAGTGTTATTTTAATTCGATTTTATCTATTAAGAGTTGGAATTTTTCCTTTTTTTTGTTCCTATCAAAAAAGTGATTTCTTCCATAGAATCTTTGGAAAAATTAGGCCGGTCAAGTGTTCTTCCTCTGAACGAAGGGTACATGTCTTTTAGCTTAATTTCTATTTCTTGCCACTCTCCTGAGGTAGAGAAAGGAGCTATGTAGGAATAATAATCTCCTGAATTAGATTTTACCCTAAATTGATAGTTTTTACCATCTCCCTTGAGCTTTATAACAATGCTAATGTATTCCTTAACCATTGTTCTAGAGAATCGATATCGTACAGAGGAGAACCCCCCATTATTATCCAGCGATATATTGCCTTCGAAAACACCAATACCCTCATCATTTAATTTAAAAGTGCTTGATGATTCGCCTCCCATCACAGCGTCATCTACAACTATCCAGTCTTGAATGTCTGAGTTTTTGTTAAAATCAAAAATTACTGTTGGGCTCATTGAAGAAAATAAAAGTATCATATAAATTATGTGTTTCATAGTAACTCTGCTATTGCTCATTAACAACGTTTAGTCAGTCGACTCGATTGTATAAGGCTTAGTTAAATTTGTCATACTAAGGTAATCGTTTTTGCCAATAAGTCGCTCGAATTTATCTAAATGCCGACCATTTTAATTTTCAGTAGCTGTCTGTGGACTATTAGGACTCTTTTTGATTTTATTAAAAGCAACAATAATCGAGTTAAATCTTGCAATTTTGCTCATTGGTCGCTCTCATAAGCTTTTTATTTCAGCTCTCCTTTTTCATAGAGAAAGGAGAATATTTTTTTATCAACTTCCGAGATGATATCAATGTCCTTATAATTCAACCACCTTATCTCCTCAATTTCATTATTTGCTTTTAAATTCCCCGAATATTTTGCTTTGTAACAAGTCATAATCACGTTAATACCTTCTTTTTCTCCATCAGATTGTGCCGAGAAAGTTCCAATGTATTCAGCCGTATTTGGAGTTATCACAACGCTTAACTCTTCTGCTATTTCTCTGATTAGCGTCTGCTCATCACTTTCTCCGCTTTCACGTTTTCCTCCAGGAATGTAAAATTTAGTTTTTCCTTTTGATTTTGTACTTAATATATTTCCTTCTTGGATTTCAATAAAAGCTATTTTGTCGATCTCTTTCATAGTTTTCATAGTTTTTGGTAATGTGTATTAATTTGACTTTTAGTGTTGTATAATTAATAAGGATCAACTCACCAGCATCTTTACATGGTTGTTCACAGTGATAAAAAAGCAGTTCGTTGGCTATATTTGCCAGAGTCTTATTATGTTTTTACCTTTCTTGCTTAAATTTGTTTATATATCTAACGCCCTACTAATTCAATAATTTTAGTATACAAAACTCTCTCGTCAAGTGGTTTTGATATATAATCGTTCATGCCTATTGCTTTACATTTTTCGACATCAGCTGTTGTAACATCGGCTGTTAAAGCAATGATTGGAATTTTTAAATTCATTATGTCGCGAATATATGCTGTGGCTTCATATCCATCCATTTCTGGCATCTGCAGGTCCATTAAAATAATATCGTAAGATTCTGTTTGTAATTTTTCAATAGCAATTTTTCCATTATCAGCGATATCATATTTGAAGTTGAAATCGTCCAAAATTATTTTCATTAATAATTGATTGAGTTTTATATCTTCAGCTAATAACACTTTTATGATCTTGATTTCATCATTTAGTTTTAACTCTATAATCTCTGATTTAATTTCTGCATTGGTTTTTTTAAAGCTCAAAGTGAAACTAAACGTTGCCCCTTCATTAATTTTACTTTTTACCGAAATCGTTCCTCCTTGTTTTTCCACTAATTGTTTACATATGCCAAGTCCTAAGCCTGTTCCTCCAAATATTCTTGAAGACGAACTCGTTGCCTGTTGAAAGTTTTCAAAGATGTATTCTAATTCATCTTCCGCTATTCCTATGCCTGTGTCGGTAATCGCAAACTCAATAGTTGTTGTATCTTCATCTTCATTCAGCAAACGAACAGCTACGGTGATTTTTCCTTTTGTTGTAAACTTTAAAGCATTCCCCAGGAGGTTTAAAAGAATTTGGTGCAAACGTACTTTATCGCCTAGTAATACTTCTGGAATTTTACTGTCGTATTCTTTGATTAACTCTAAATTATGTTCTTTAATTTTTAAATCAAATACCTGAATCATACTTGATATCGAGGATTCCATTTTGAAAGGTATCTCTTCAAATGTCATTTTTCCTGCATCCACTTTTGCTAAATCCAGTATGTCGTCAATGAGTATAATTAAGCCATCGCTACTGGTTTTTATAGCATCTAAATATTGCTTTTGCTTAGGTGCTAAATCTGTTTTTAGCATAATCTTTGTAAATCCAAGAATAGCATTCATTGGTGTGCGGATTTCATGGCTCATATTAGATAAAAATTGTTGTTTAGAAGACAGTGCAACTGTTAGTACTTCTTCTGATTTCAATAGGTGTTTTTTTAGTTTAAAAGATTGGTTGTTGATAATCATTAAGAAGGTCGCAATTAAGATGGAGATAACACCTCCTAAAACAACATAAAGCTGAGCAAGGAAATAACTATCGACTGCAATCTTATTTCTATCAATTAATGATTCTTCTTCTAATTTATCCATGTTATAGGATAGTTTTCGAATGTCGTCCATTATTCGTTTGCCTTTTTGCGTAGAAATAATTTTAATCGCAGCATTTAACCCTAGCTGCTTCCGCACGTTAATAATTTCGCGACTTGAAGCAATTTTTAAGTTAATAAGTTGTTTAAGCGAATCGAGTTTTACTATTTGGAGCGGGTTGTCTTTAATCAAACTCTGCAAATGCAAAATGTTTTTTTTAATTTTAGGCTTTGCCAAAACATTAGGTTCTGTATAAGCGGTATTTCCTGTCAAGGCAAAACCCCTTGCGCCTGTTTCAATATCTTTTAATAAAGAAAGATTATTAGCTAAATCCATCTGCACCTCGTAAGTATGAATAACCTTGTTAGAATTATTATTTAATTCATAAATATTCTTTAATGAGAATGCCACAACCAAAATCAAGATAGCAAATATGATTAAGGAAATAAAGAAACTATCTTTTGTAATTTTCATTTTGTCTTGGTGTTTACCCTCTGATGTAACTTTATAAAGCTTTCGGTTTGCGCAGCCCAATAACCCTTAGCGCAACGGTATTGCATACCTAAAGTATCACAGGCCAAGATACTAATTTTTCGGATTGACACGGAGCTGAATTTCATATTTTGTAGTAATACCGATTGTACCTTCAATATAGGCCAATTAAATAGTACTATTTTCATAGTAAATCGGCAGTATGCCAAAACGATTTGGACTAAAACATAAATCTATTTGGTAAAACCTATTAATTTAAAAGCCAAAATAAAAATTGGGCGGAGATAGTTATTAAATTTTCGTATGAGGTAATACTTATCATTTTTTATCCTTATTTTTATGTCTTTTGTATTTTCCTTTTATGTGATTTAGTATTTGAATGAATCCTTTTCTGCATTTGAGGAATTCAAAAAATCACTAAAATAATTGTAGGAGTAACCGATTTATACAAAGGAGTGATCAATTCTTTTTATTTAAATAATTTGCTAAATACACACCTGAACTTGCACAAGCTTGCAATAAATAACCGCCGGTTGGGGCGTCCCAATCTAACATTTCGCCAATACAAAATTGGTTGCTCATTGTTGTAAGTTCAAAATTTTCAGAAACTGCATTTAAGTCAATTCCGCCAGCTGTAGAAATTGCTTCGTCAATGGACACAGTATTTATTATCTCCAGAGGAAAACTTTTGATGTTTTTTATTATTGATGCTGTATTTAAATAAGACTCTTTAGATAGATAGGTTCGTAGCAAATCGACTTGAGCGGTACTTAGTTTGATTTCCTTTTTTAAAATGTTAGCAGTATTTCTATATTTAGATAATTTTATTTTCGAATGTAAATCTCCTATTGTCAATGAAGGTTTCAAATCAATAAAAACGGTTGCTTTAGAATTTGAATGTAATTGTTCTCTAATTTGTGGGCTTAGTCCGTAAATGGCGTTTCCTTCTAATCCCAATTTAGTAATAATAACCTCTCCTTTCTGAGTAACGTTATTGCAAGAAATAGCAATGTTTTTTAGAGGAGTTCCTTCGTGTTTTTTAATAAAATCAGATTTCCAGTCAATTTGATATCCGCAGTTTGATGCTTGAAATGCTTTTGTTTTGACTCCTTTTTTAGAGAAAGTATCGAGCCAGCTTCCATCAGATCCTGTAATTTTCCAACTTCCTCCGCCTAAAGAAAAGACGGTGTAATCTGTTTGCATCGTTTGGTCATTTATAATCGGATTATTATTATCATCCCAATCAGAAAAAGCATGTTCATACTTAATACTAATTCCTTTTTCTTGTAGAGATTTGAGAACTGCACGCAGTATTTCAATAGGTTTAATTCCTTCTTTTGGATATATTCTATTACTACTTCCGATGTAGGTGGGAATCCCTATTTGATCGAGCCAATTTCTAAAGTCAGCATTAGTAAAATCGAGTAGTGCTTTTTCTAAAAAAGAACTTGGAGTGTACCGTTTAATAAGTTGTTCAATCGGTTCTGCATGAGTTAAGTTGAAACCACCTTTACCAGCAACTAAAAATTTACGCCCAGTTGTTTTATTTTTTTCGTAGATGGTAATAGTAAACTTTTCAGGATCTAAAAAAGCAGCCAATAAAAAAGCAGCCGGACCGCCGCCTATAATAGCAATTTGTTTTTTCATGGAACAAAGATAGTTGTTGTTATAATAGTTAAACAATTTAATTGATAGCTCGATACGACTATAATCTTATATAAAAATTCTCAATGTATGTAGTAAAACGAATCTAACAATAACCCAAATGACTTAAAAGGAAAAGGCGTCCACACCAATACGAATTTTTAATTACTTCCATATTTTATATTTGAAGGTAGATTAGGTACGGCGGTTGACGCTTTATTTTTAGTCCCTTTTACTTCACTATACACTTTGTTTTGGGGAGGAGTAGTCATTCCAATATTTTTGCTATGTTTTAAAAAATAAAGTGCTATTTTTAGTCTTTCAACTGGACTTTCCTCCATTGGAATATGACCTGTATTGTCCAATATAACTAAAGTATTATTTGGAACATCTTCAGGAAATTTATAGGCATTTTCCACTGGGATTAATAAATCTTTTGTTCCCCAGATTAGGAGTGTTGGCTGCTGAATCTGTTTTACATTTTTGTAGGCACTCGTATCTTTTGACGCCTTGAACCTATCTCCAAATGCTTGAAGATTGCCCTCTTTAAGCGTGAGTTCAAAGTATCTTTCAACTAAAGAATCAGTTACCTTTGACTTATTAAAACAGATGTTTTCAACGCTAGCTTTCACTATAAAACGGGGAGCAATATAGGTGAGGAGCTCTCAAAGGACGGGAGTCTGCCCTATTTTAAAAGCAATTGGCACGCTCTGTGCACTTGGAGGATATCCTGCAGCATCTATTAAAATCAATTTTCTCACCATTTCTATTTCTTTTCGGGTAAAGTTCCAAGCTATTTCTCCACCTAAGGAGTTACCTGCCAGTACACATTGTTTAATCTTAAAGCTGTCAAAAAGTCTTTTAAGAATTCTGTGTAGTGAGCTATGGAATAATTCCGGTCGGGAAACGGACCCGTTAAACCATACACTGGAAGATCCATTCTGATCACTCGATTTGATTTTTTCAAGCTATTGTTCTAGCATTAAATGTATGTAAACTGAAGGCCGTGCCATCGATGAGTACGATTGGAATAAAGTCGGTTTGGTGTCCCTCGTCACGAAAATGAATATCTATTCCATTCACTGAAATGAATGAATAAGCTGTATTAGTGTACTTTGCTTTTAATTCATTCAGTAGAATATCTCGATGTCCAAAAAAAATATACTAGCGGCGATAATTAGTGTGGCGCACCTTAAAATAATTTTGACACTTTTAGCTTAATAATTCAAGGGCTTGTAACGGTTATTTTTATGGAGTATCTAATTTATTTTAAAAGGAATTTGGTCCATTGCACGTTCTGCAATTGCGGTTATTGATAGGGATGGATTCACTCCTGGATTTGCCGAGATCATGGAGCCATCGATAATATAAAGGTTTTTGTAGCCAAATACATTGTTGTTTTTATCAATAACTCCTTCCGATGAATTTTTTCCCATCACCGCGCCTCCTAAAATATGTGCTGTTGAGGGTATACCTACAATTGTTTCTAAGGCAAATGAGGTGCTCACACCATTCACGGCTTTGCCGTACTCTTTAATCAGTTTGATAGATTCGGGAATAAAAGGGGTTGGTTTTTTACCTGTACTTATTGTTGAATTCATAAAACCAAGAATATTTATCTTAAATCTAAGTGTACTATCTAGAGTTTGCATAAAAAGCAGTACAACTGTTTTCTTGGCCCAACTATTCATAAAATAAATTTTAAAGTATTTGACGGGGGATTTCAGTAGCGACAATAAAACTTTTCCTAAGCGAATAAAAATGTTACTACCTGTAACATACGGGAAATGTATCAGTTTCCATGCATTAGAACCTTCAGAATACCTACAGATTTCCAAATGACTATTTTCATCAGTATCTAAAATACTTCCGATAGCCACTCCTTTAGAAAAGTTTTTGTCTTTTTCAAGACTAGAAACACTTACAAGAGTTTCATTATTTGTTCTTATGTCTTTCCCTAATCGATCTGAGATATTAGGTAATGAGTTAGTCTTTAACTGGAGCAGCAGTTTAATTGTACCCAATACTCCACCCGGAAAAATAACGCTTTTACTTTTAATTATACTTTTTTTAGCAAATAATTTTGTGCTTGTTTTTATTGAAACCTCATAGCCATTTTCTCCATCTTCTGTGTTTAGTGGTGTAACGTTATAAACCTCATGCTCGGCCTTGATGACTGCTCCATATTTTTGCGCCAAGTGTAAATAGTTTTTGTCTAGGGTGTTTTTAGAATTATTTCTACATCCCGTCATACAGGCTCCGCAAAAGTTGCAACCGGTTCTTTCTGGTCCCATACCTTCAAAATAAGGATCCTCTTTTGTAACATTCTCTTCTCCAAAATAGATGGCTACGGTAGTGGCATCAAATTTATCTTCCATGCCCAATTTTTCAGCTACTTTTTTGAGCCCAATATCTCCGTCAAACAATTTAGGTGTTTTAGCTGCACCAAGCATTCTTAATGCTTCCAGATAATAAGGTGCTAATTCATTTTCCCAGTCGTGGAGTTGACTCCAGCTACCAGTTTTAAAAAATGTAGATTTTGGAATGGGTAATGTATTGGCATATACTAAAGAGCCGCCACCTACACCTGTACCAGAAAGAACATCAACATGCTTGAAGATGGTTAACTTCATGATCCCAAAGAAACGTAAACTTGGTAACCAAAGCCATTTTCTGAAATTCCAGTTGGTCTTAGGGAAGTTGGCAGCCTTGAACCATTTCCCTTTTTCAATCACTAAAACGGTATATCCTTTTTTCGATAATCGTAAGGCACTAACCGAACCACCAAAACCACTTCCTATTATAATATAGTCGTATTCCATTTTCTGTATTGCATTATTAGCATTGACCTAAAACTATTCTTAAAAAAACCTTGATCATCCTTCTTCCAAATATATTAAATGTTTTCAAGAAAAAAGGGATGGCATCTGTTTAATGCTACGACATATTAAAAAAACATACAGTAGTTAAAATCGTATCTAAGTATTTGTAAAACAAGGCTGTAATTTTTTATTTTGGTTATTTTATTAATGCAACAGAACAAGATAACCCACATTATAAATTACTAATTACAGCAATAATGAAAGGATCCAACCGCGTCTAATTGTGTCCAATTAAATAACAATGAGGTTATAATTATACTAATTTAAGGAAATCGAAAAAGTAAATAGCTGGAAACTGCAACTATTATGCGGTTTGTATTTCAGCTCTAATTCTCATTAAAAAAGGATAGTGCTTTTTGATCAATTTAAGAAAGAAAGCAAGTTCGCAGAGCTGCAACTGTGCTATATCTTTAGTTTCTAGCATAGTATACTTTTGAATAAGTCAGAATCTCATGTAGTTCTTTTGTCGATTTCTTTCATAGTTTTGATAGTGATTGGTCAAATGCTGTACGAACTTTTATGGGATATAAAGCATGCCTTGGAACCAAGCTTTTCAAATAGGGAATAGCCTATGGAAATCGGACGGGTTTTTAATTTTTGGATAGAGCAAACCATAGCTTACAGTTACTCTGGTTTTAGTATTTAATCATTTTTTTGCTACAAATAGGCAGGTTAATCCCGATATAAGAAGTCCAAAATTAGACTTTACGTCTGGATCAAATTCAGCAATTGTGGTATTTGTATAGAACCTTGAAAAAATTAAAACAGAGGTGTTCATTAATCCAGAAATAATAAATTCTTTTGTAATTGAGCCTTTTTTTTAGAGTTATAGCAGGACTAATTTACTAAGTAGATTTTTGCAAGCTATAAATCAAACTGTATTGCTTTATGTTTTTCACAATGTGGCACAGCTGTAAGTATTTTGTGGTTTATGACAACCAGTATTTAGCTAAACGAAAATCTGAATTAAAACGGTAATGTTGCTATTACAAACATAAAGCATGAATTTTTAATTTTTTTGACGGTATATTCTACTTTCAATGAACAAATTTGTACTATCGTTGCGGATAGATACGTCTAATTAATTTGTACTGACAGTATATTCAGGATCGTCCAATTACATTGTATTACGTTCCTATTACATCGGCATTATACTAAAACGATTTGGACTAAAACATAAATTCGTTTGGTATTACAACCGCAAATCTGCCGACATCCAAATGTTCTGGATTCTATCATTCATATTAAAAAAAAAGAGTGGTAAATTAAGATAGAAAATCATTGTTTACGATTCCCACACGAACGGATTCGTGCGGGAGTAGCATATTTTGTAAAATTCAAACTATTATTATTCTATTGATAGTGTTAAATATTTTCAACAAACTTTAAAAACACTTTTTTATGAAGCTCAAGATCCATATTTGGAGAAAGTGATGCACGCACAATATAATCTTTGTCACCTTCTTTAGTCGTTCCTTGTGTGGAAGTTGCCGGTACTGTCCAGTAACAGCCTTTTAATTGCCCATAGCTCACGCAGAATTTACTTTCATTAGGTATTTCGGCAATCATTAAATTGATTAATTTAAGATTTAACGCTCTCTTATAATTCTCCTTTTCTTCATCATTAGTTCCTTTAGTAGGGAGATCTAATGAAAAAACAGATGGGGTAAATCCTTGTTCAGCTAACGCTGAAGAAACAAAATTGATTTTTGCTTCTGGTAGCGTAGCATGAATAAAATTGACAAATTCGCGGGTATTGATATAAGCGTCATGAATTCTTTGATTCATTGAAGGCATTTGCTTGGCTAATATTTCATATTGAAGATCTGTCGCCTCATTATCGCAAAGATTTAGATGCCTTTCTATTTTTTCCATCAAAGCTTCTGTTTTTTTATTTCCTACGCAGTAGCCAGCCGTACATTGCCCTCCACTTGGAAATTTCGATCCGCTAGCAAATGAAATGGTTCTAACCGCTGCAAGTATGTCCTCTTCTCCTAAAAAGTGCACATTAGGACAAAATGTTTGATCTAAAATAAAAACGGGATCGATAGCAATAGTACCAGCTGCTGTTTTGCGTTCTTGACTTAAAACATTTTTTAAATCTATGAGGTTTGGAACCTCAACTCTAGGGTTTGTTGGAATTTCAGCAATGATATAAGGGACAGCATCTTCGTTAGCAATTGCATCTAAAACAGTATCAATACTTTGAATCATGTCGTTATCACCATCAACTAATAAATCCACTATTTCAACATTATCAATGCAGGCAGCAACACGTCTTGCTTGGTCATTTGTACCGCCGTAACAATTTGGAGGAACGATAATTTTGATCGCTTTTCCTTTATATTTTTCTACGGCATCGTGAATTAGCCCCATCATAATCGCATACTGGATAGAAAGGCCACTAGAAGCCACTAGTGGTTTTGTTGTCGTATTGGTAATTGTTCTAATTGAATCTAAAACTGATTTTATATCTGCTTCAACATTACTTTTTGTAGTATCAATAGGAGATTGCGTTATCAGCGACTTCAAAGCTATAAGGGAATCAGCAGGTGTCATCGCTATGCTTTCTCTTCTTCTTACATGCTGAATATCTGAAATATAACCTTCATTTTCACTACTTGCCGGAAGGCTAGGTTCTCCATTTACGATTAAAACACTTCCTAATGGAGAGTGAATACTGATAAAAAAGTCAATGTTTGGGGTAAGAACAATAGTACCAAGGGCCTCTTTGTGCGAAATAAAAATAGTACTACCATCAAACTTGGCAATATCCTCTACTTTCTCCACATGCTTTAGATCAAAATCATAACCATAAATACTTTTCAGCACCTTTGCATCAAAAAAACTCAGGTAATTCACCGGTATAAACGATTTGGGTGTTTTTTTTTGTCTATTGAATTTTTCCTTAGAACTGCCAAAATAGGAATCGTCTGCGATGAAAAACTGATTATATTCTCTGATTTTAGATTATTTACTTTAGCAATTCCCCATTCTAATATGCAAGATAAGGGATGTCCTAACCGAATATAGTCATAAGCAGTAGGTAAATTATTTAGTGAAGATGATTTAGAATTATTGTCGTTAAATAGGGTGTCAAACTGTTCTAAAAATTCTGTTTTAGCCAATTTTTCATTATAAATATCGAGTCGATGGGTTGTTGTACCTAGCCATCCAGTTGGCATATTTGTTAAAACATCTTCTAGATAATTCAGTATATTTTTGTCTTCCATGATTTTATTTTTAGATAGACCGCAATTTACGATAATTAGATTTATTTAAAAAGTCTTAAAGGAGGTTTGTTTATCTTGTCCCGAAGGGAAACGTGACCTAACGTTTTTGGTATTGACGCTGTAGAAGTGTAACTGTACGAATTACTGTAATCAGATATTAAAAGCACAAAGTACGATACTTACACGTCAGCAGTTAAATGATCAACATCTTGCTTTATACTCGTTCTTTTCTTCCCATCATGCGATAAACCTTATGTGTTGTTCCTACTGTAAAGTAAATTATTTAGATTTTAGTAATTCCAAGATTTTATGATATAATAATTTTTTGTCAATAGGTTTTGAAATGTAGTTGTTCATACCTATCGCTTTACACTTTTCTACATCAGCGGTATTTACATCAGCGGTTAATGCAATGGTTGAGATTTGTAATTTCATTTTATTGCGGGTATGTTAAGTAGTTTCAAATGGATTCATTACGTTCATCTGTAAGTCCATTAGAATAATATCATAAATACTTTTAGGGTTGGACTTTTGTGTTGTATTGCTCTTCTTCATTTTCAAATTGTACTTCTTTATTAGTTTTTTGAAAATTTAAAGTGAAACTAAAAGTGGATCCTTCATCAACTTTACTTTTTATGGAAATAGTTCCACCCTGTTTTTCAACTAATTGTTTAGCAATGGCAAGACTTAAACCGGTCCCTCCGTTTAAACTTGAGGTGGGGGGGCTTGCTTGTTCAAAGTTTTCAAAAATAGTTGCGATTTTGTTATTTGGAATGCTAATGCCGGTATCGGAAACTTTAATTTCAAGTGTTACCTTTTCTTCATTTTCATCTATTAAATTAACGCTTAAGGTGATTTTTCCTTTTGCAGTAAACTTTATCGCATTGCTTAAAAGACAAGTAAGAATTTAATTCAAATGTATTGAATCCCCGAATACTATTTCGGGAATTTAGAGATCCTACTCCCTTACTAATTCTAAATTCATTTCCTGAATTTTAGGTTCAAATAAATGAATAATGGTAGTTATTGACTCTGTGATTTTAAAAGGCGAATTAATAAAGATTATTTTCCCACAATCTACTTTTGCTAAATTAAGTATGTCGTTTATAAGCACAATTAAAGTATTTCCACTTGATTTTATAGCTTCTAAATATTCTTGTTGTTTTTCTGTCAAGGCTGTTTTCATAAACACTTTTGTAAAACCAATACTTGAGTTCATAGGAGTCCTGATTTCATGAGTAATGTTTGAAAGGAATTGTTGTTTTGAGACAACCGCATTCTTAGCTATCGATGCGGTACTTTCAGCATTGGCTTTTGCTTCGGCTTATTCTTGATCGTACTTTTTCTGCTTTGTAATATCAATGCTAATAGCAGCAAGCGTATGAGCTTCGCCAAATTCATCATAATAAAAAAGTCCAAAAGATTTAATTCAAACAATAGCGCCATCGTTTGCGCGTCTAATTCGATACGCTACCTCATAAATTGTATGATCAACCTTTGTTTGATTTATTTTTTGAAAAGCATATTCTTTATTGTCCGGAACGATTACTTTATGCCAGTCTTCGTAAGTTAAATTTTCACTATGTTCAGCATATCCACACATTATTTTATGGAAATCAGACCAATTAAGTTTTGATGAAATAGGGTAGAAAGACCAAATACCAACTTTTGCGGAATCAGTTGCTAGTTTTAATTGATCTGCCAATTTTTTTGTTGCACATGACTTTCTTCAATTTGTTTTTTTGCAACCACCTTTTCGGTCACTTTGTTTGCGAGTACGGTAAGACTGGTAATGGTATCGTCCACGTCGCGATAGGGTTGATAGATAGAATTAAAATAAACTTCTACTGGCATTCCGTTGCGAACCAGAACAGCTTTTGTTTCGAAGCCTTCAAAAGCCACTCCGGTAGTATATAATTCTGCAATCAATTGCGGAAAATTCTGATCTTTTAGTTCTGGTACTCCCTCTAGCAGTGGTTTGTTAAATATAGCATCTCCTATTCCGAGGACATTGAGCATTGGCTCATTGGCGAAAGCGACTACCATGTCCGGTCCTTTAAAGATAGCGATTGCCATAAGTGATGTTGACAGGATGTTGCTGAAACGCTTTTCGCTTGCTTCAATTTGTTTGCGGGCATTCACAGTTTTTGTGACTTCTGTTCCGATAAGTATGATGCCGATAATTTTATTATCCAAATCACGTATTGGCTGATATACCATATTGAAATAAGCGGTGTCCGGTTTCCCCATGCGGCAACGGTTGTCCTATTAACAGTTTGTATTATAAAATTTGGACGATGAAATATAGCAATAGCACAGGCGCCTGTGAAATTATATTTTGAAATTTTTCTTCACCTGAATCCATTATCACCTTTTCAGTGACAGCGGTTTTGCTTTTTTAAATAGGCCCATATTATTTCTTTATATCGTGATTTTCCAGACCTTTTATGGACCAGCCTTGACGTTGTTTTTTTTAGCTCAGAAGTACTAAGATAAAAATTAGAAATACTCAAAAAACATGGCTGAGAAGAATTAAGCGACCTTCATTTCGTAGCGGCAAATGACAAAGAATTTTCGAAATAAATTTAACCATAAAATGCAAAAAAGATTTATTAATTATCAAGCTAAAATGAATTATAATCGCTGTCATGGGCTCGTTTTGGGTACTGAATTTAAACTTAGATATTGTCAGATAGCAGTGATTATTTATCATAAAACACTGATAATAGATGTTTTTTTTCGAATCCACTTTATCAGTAGGAATAAATATTTTTTATCAATATCAGAAGGTAATAAAAGAATTTCTGCTGGTGTAAATTAAAAATAAGAAAACATGAAAATAGCAAAAGAGGACATTAAGGTCAAAATGGAATCAATCATATGATTGAAAGGACTAAAGTATAAATTTTATATTTGATGACGGTGAATGAACTTGTGCTTCCAATTATTACATCACGTTCTCGCCGGCAGGAGTGTTTTCTGAAAGCGATTTTACCAGCGGATTAGATTGGCAATCAAATAGGCTTTTCAAGACTATAAAGCGTCCCAGTATCAAATTCAATGTTACTTAATTTGATATTTAAATCTGGCAAGTTTGATAATTACTGCTATTTGCCCAAAAAAATGTACTACTCAATCGATGTCTCAGTAAAAGTGACTTTTTTTCGTTGCTGTAACATCGTCTCAACTACTGAATGACAGCTGTAGGGTCACCGATTTTTTCTATAACTGCACTAAAGGCTATGGAAATAGCTGTGATTTTAGATTATTTGCCTCATTAAGTACGCAGTAGGTGCTCAATATAACAGATAACCGTATCGAATATACTGCGATAAACAGTAGGTAACTCACTTGGTGCTGAGATTCAGAATTATAATTATTAAATACTTCCTCAGATTATTCTAACAATTCAATTTTGGTTAGGTTTTCATCGTAAATAAGTAATCGTTTCGTTAGTTTATTAGATCTGTCCGTTAGCCTATTTTTTAATACCTCTTTCATATAAGTCAATATCTTATTGTCGTTGATTAGCCTATTTTTCTATGTGCTGCAATTTAGCTAAACAGATTTATTTTAAAAGATACAAGCCGTTTTGTTGCTCAAGGAGTTTAATTCCAAAGGGAAAGTGTCGATGGCAACTGCATAGCCATCGAGAGATGCATGCCACGATGTTTCTATGCTGATACCGGTTTAGGTTTATGTGCTTGCTGAAAGGAATTTTTTCCCGTTAGGAAAAAACGAATACATGATATGTATATTTGCTACTTACTGTTTAAAAATAAAGTTATTGACTGCCTGTAGAAAATAAGTATTGACAAATACCACACGAAAGGATTCGCACCGGAGAAGGTAATAAAAGGCCACTAATAGAATTATACCTCTTATTTTTCTGAATTTATTTTTGTTGCTTTTTGTAAAAAAAGGTTATTTGGAATCATGATCTTTTCATCGGTCTCTGTTTTCATAATTACATAGAATAGCCCGATGTCAGACACTCGTCCCGTAATATCATATTCCTTATCAATAATTGTAACTGATTCCCCTAATTTTACGGGATGGCTTATAAAAATGATCAGTGCAGAAGAAATGTTTGAAAGAATGGACCACTGAGCAAATAATGCGATTCCAATAACAGCAAGAACAGAAGTAACAAAAGTCAAAAGCTTTGTCTGTTCAACTCCCCAAATCGCTATTATTATAGTTATGAGTAGTATAAAAGCGACCAAATTAATAAACTTCAAAATAGGTCTCATTCTATATTTTGAATAATCATATTTATTCTGAATCTTTGAAAGAAATTTAATAGTGGCAAATCTTAAAATAAAGAAGGAAGCGATTGCCAGTATTGTTTCTACTACTCTAATATCCATTTCGTTTTTGTTTTAGTTAATTCTAAGCTCTACTGTAACGCTAAAGACAAATACAGCAGTTATCTCTATTTTGATTACTTTTAGCGATTATGATGATACCGTTCAAAATGAATATTTTATTTATAAGTCAAAATTCTAATAGTTAATACTTTATTCTATTGTATTGATCTCTTTTATATAAGCGAATGCTTCTTTTACATTTAGAAAAAGATGCTTCTCTGGAACTAGATTTGGGATAATATCAATTGATCTTAATTTGTCCATGGGTTGCTCTTGAAGGTTTACTAGTAATACCTGCGTGCCTATCTGTTGTAAATCAAATACGATATCTTCTAATGTATAAAGTCCTGATTGATCAATTAGTGGAACTTCGTCCATTCGAATAATTAAGACTTTAATCTTTTTATCGGTAGTGGCAACTTGATTTTTAAGATGCGTTGTAAATCCAAAAAATAGCGGTCCTTTTAGGTGCTTGATTAATACTTTATCTTTATACTCCTCATAGAAAGGCAATTCATCCTGCCATGGTTTTTCGTCTTTCAAGTTTTCTACAGATTCTACGATAATGCCCTTTTCACCCAGATCACTTGCTTTTTTCATAAATAAAATTGATGCTAGTGCCACACCCAGTCCGACTGCTTGGATCAGACTTCCAAAAGTAGTAATTACTAACACTAAAATTAAAACCGCTGCATCGGCTCGTGGTACTCGCAATAAATGCTTTAAGCCTTTGACATCAATAATTTTGAAGCCAATTGGTATGAGTAAGCCTGCTAAAACCGATAGCGGGATATAAGCCGCTAAGGAACCTAAACCTAAAAGAACCGCTAATAAAAATAAGCCATGAATAGTTCCTGAGATCCGGGTTTTCCCTCCAGCATTAATATTGACTACGGTACCTTTTGTTGCTCCTGCACCAGGGATTCCCCCAAAAGCGGCTGCTAACATATTACCTATTCCTTGTCCAATCAATTCTCGATTGCTGTTATGCCGTGTTTTAGTCATATTGTCTGCAATTACCGAAGTCAACAAGGAGTCAATACTACCCAGTACAGCCAGCACGGCAGCATACTCCACTATTAAGGCGTATGCCTCTGTTGGTATAGTATTAAATAGGGTTCCTATCTGTAAATTTGGAATTCCAGATGGAATTTCTCCTATAACGGGAACGTCCCATCCCAAGAAATAACCAGTCAGCGCACCAACAACTAAAGCTGCTAGCGCACTAGGAATAGCTTTGGTGAGTAGTGGGAATAAATAGTAAATCAACACAGTCAAAATGCCCAGTGCAAGCGCATGCATATTAAAGTTCGAAAAAAGTCTAGGTAAATCCTCCAATACTGCGAAGGTTGATTTTGCCGAAATGAGCCCAACAAAAGGAAATAATTGAAGAAGTATAATGATCAGACCCACTCCGCTCATAAAACCTGAAACTACGGGGTAGGGAAAATATTTCACATACCCTGCAATGTTTATAAGTCCAAAAACAATTTGTAAAAGCCCACCTAACAGAAAGCTTAAAAGTATAATTCCCATCGCCGTTTCCAGACTCCCTGTTATTTGAATGGACGCAGCAACTAAGGTAGCGGAAACTACGGTCATTGGTCCAGTTGGTCCACTAGCTTGGGTGGGTGTACCACCGAATATCGCTGCAAATATCCCTACCATGATGGCGCCATAAAGACCTGCAGTAGCACCCATTCCTGATTGCACACCAAATGCAAGAGCTAAGGGTAAGGCAACTACTCCAGCGACTAAACCACCAATAAAATCTCCCTTTAAATTGCTTAAATCTATCATTTTTGATGTTATAAACTTAGTTTTTATTTATTCAGTACCTATTTATAAACGATTGTTTATTCGATAAATCTTCTAAATAATATTATTGTACACACATTTAAATTAAATATGTTTTCAATTAATTCTATCAAAGTATTACCGCTAATAGTTTGGCAATTTGATAAGTTAGGAATCTAAAATTGCGTATTTGTGCTTTACTAAAATACGACTTTTTTTTTAAATCTACTAAAAAGCAAATACACCTAGCATGAAATTCTAATCCTATAATTTTTCATACTAGATAAACCATTCGCTTAGTTACTAAATCTTAGTCTTCATTGTGGGTAAACACGTCTAATCATAATATAACTGCAAAATTCATAAAGTACAAACCCGCTGCATTTGGAATTTATCTTTCCTAATTAATATTTTACAACGATGAATATTAAATATTTATAGCAAATTAGTGTTTATGAGATTCAAGCAAAAGAATTTGTCCGCAGGCGGGGAAGACCTCTTAAAAACAGACTTGATAGGAATGAAAGGGGAAATTATATAGCCAATAGAGCTAACTTAGGATTAGATTTGAGTAATTTTACAAAAAGGCGTTATAACAATATGCCTTAGCAACTCAATTTTATGCCAACTCAAAACTCAAATACTCAAATCAAGCAAGAACTGGTAAACAGTATCGTACATGGTTTTGGAATTATTTTTGGGATTGTTAGCATTCCTATTTTAATAGCATTTGCCATTAAAAGTGATAACACTTCGGGGGTTGTTGGGGCCGCTATATATGGTTTTTGTTTTTTACAACTTTTTACTTTTTCCACACTCTACCATGGAATTCAACACACTCAGGCAAAACGAACACTTGAAATCCTGGATCACATCAGTATTTATTTCTTAATAGCGGGTACTTATACGCCGTTTTTACTACTATATATGCCTAATTCTTTCGGCATCACGTTGCTTTCGGTTTTGTGGGGTCTTACTGTATTGGGAATAATCTATAAGATTTTTTTTATTGGAAAATGGAAGATCTTATCAACGCTAATTTACATAGGAATGGGTTTGATTATGGTTGTTGGCGGACGTACGTTTTTTGAAAGTATTCCTTCTAATATACTCACAATGATCCTAATTGGAGCCGCACTTTACCTGATAGGTGTTGTTTTTTACCTGTGGAAGAAATATCGGTACAACCACGCTGTTTGGCATTTTTTTGTGCTCGCAGCTGCTGTTTGTCATTACGTCGCTATCTTATTGGCGGTCGAGTCGAGTTGATAGCAAAATAAATTGGTTTTATAATCAAATAAAGGAGGCACCCTTTATGGATAGTCAGACGAGGTTAACGGTAAAGAAAAAAGACTTGATATTCGATTATAAAGGAAGGTACAAGTCTTTTATTTCATAAACTAGATACTAGAAAGCGGCAGTTTAAGTGATAAGTGCTTAACAAGTAATGCGTTGCTTTTTTCGCTATTAGGCATAAATATTATCAATTAGGATGAGGACTGAATAGTTAGAATACTTAATAAAGAGGGTAGGGACAAGGACCAAATTCAATTCGTGAGGACGTGCCATAATTAAAAATAAAAAGTTAGTTGGGCGTATTTCCTGATATTGAAGAAATTGGCTATTGGTCCTCTACGATAGAGGAATGATAGCCTTTCGTTGCTTTTTGTAGGTTTTCCGAAAGCGATTTCAACCAGGTCATGTGATTGGCAATCAAATAAGCTTCCTGCAGGCCATGAAGCGTTTCGGTATCTAATTCAGTGTTTCCTTGCCTGATATTTTCATCTCGCAAATTTGATAATTGCTGGTATTTGCCCAATAACTTTTCTTCCGCATCTTCAACAGTTTCTTCAGTGACGGTTTTCTTTATTTGAGTATCGTCTAAACTATCGAATGAGATTTGTAGGGTATTGGCTATTCTTTTAATGAGTATATTAAATTCGATAGAAGCAGGTGTGGTTTTATGACTACTTATAAAACTACCTATCGATGCGATAGCAGAAATCATGGTCTGGTTAAGCGTAACAATTTCATAAATCAGTTGAAACTCGGTCTGTTTTGATTTTGGGTCTTGGGTCAATCGTTGGAACGCAGCATTTAAGTTACTTATAGCGAGAAAGGCTTCTTTCCTTGCCAAACTATAGGAGAGTTTGTGTTCAGAGGGATCTTGATACAACATTTGTGTCGCTAAAAGATATTCTTTGTTCCTTTTCAAAGCATTCAGAAGTACCTGTTTTAGATTGTTGGCTTCCCAACTTGGCACAACGATATAATTAGCAATCACAGCGATAGTGGATCCAATGATGGTGTCGATGACCCGATATTGGATCACTTCAAAGGCATTAGGATTGATAAAGGAATACACAAAGATGATACTAATGGTAATCAATGCGGCAGCAAACTTATAATTTTGCTGTATCAATGCAAATGCAAATATCAAGGAAACAAGTGCCAATATGCCATAGATCACTACATTTTGAGTGATCAGCACAATACCAACAGCAACAGCGCCACCGATGAGTGTGCCGATGATACGATCTTTAGAACGCTCTTTAGTTAGGCCATAGCTAGGTCGCATAATAACAATAATGGTCAGCAAAATCCAATAGGTGTTTTGTATGTCAAAAATAAAACCTAACAGATAAGCAAATACAATCGCAATGGCAAGTCGCAAGGAATGTCTAAACATGGTGGAATCTAAACTGAAGTTTTGGACAAGGACATTCAGCCTGTATTCTTGGAGTGTTAAAAACTGACTCGAATCTTCTCTTTTTAAGGATACTTTGGATGCCTCTTTGACATTGGCCATTAAACGTCTTATAGTTCTGATTTCTTGAAGTAGCTGTTCTTGGTAATCGTATAGATTTTTCAATACTAAAGCTCCTTCACGCGCTTCAGGTAATTTGATGGTATTGGTGTAATTTGCAATTGATTCGTTGGCTTCTGATAGCGCATTTAATAAAATATCTTTATCTGGTATTTTATCATTTTGAATCAATAATTCGGACAAACGAATAAGGTGGTTGCCCATGATTTTACTCAGGTTTTTTGAAGCTTTTAGAAATTCTTTATGCTCGCCAAAAATGCTATCGATCATTTTATAATCCAAATGTTTTGCTTCTATCAGTTCGAAGATATTAATAGAAGAAAGCAAGATTAAGAGTTGCTTTTCTTCATAATGCGAACGACCAGAGCGCTTCCTTGAGGTAAGCAGTGTTTCTCGCAGTGTTTCATGCTTTTCGTTGATCTGATGTTGCAGGACAAAGCTTTTTTTAAGGTGTTCGTCACGCGCAGTTTTCTTTGTTAGTAATTTGGCTCTTAATTTTAGGTATTCACCAATAAGGAGAAGTGTATCTGATAATAATTGATTTTGATCTTTTACAGGAGCAAATTTTCGAAAAATAAAGGATACGACCAAATACCAAAGACCACCCAATCCCATTAAGGCGACTTGAATCATAATCTCATATGCTGTTTCTTTTTGAATGGCAATTGCTATTACCATCGATAACAAGCCAGAAAAGGAAACTAAAGATGCTCTAAAACCATAAACCGATAGTAGCGATACGAGAAACGTTATGACAGTAATTGCTAGCAATAAGAGGGGTAAGAAAGGTTTTGCAAATAGGATTATAGTTGTAATGACCATTGTTAATCCAATACTGACTAAGATGGCATTGACCTTGCGTTTTACGCTTCCAGGGATATCTCCAGGGGCATTTATAAAAGCACCAATGACAACCGCTGGAGCATATTCAAAATAACCTACAAAATACAGCAGGGCGAGGGGCACGGCGATTCCAACTCCAATGCGGATTCCGCGGTCAAAGCTGGAACTTTTTAAAAATAATTCTACTTGTTTGAGTTTTTCTTTCAAGCGCTTTTGTAATTTAATTCTAAAGGTAGAATAATTGACGTGAAGTATTGTGTCGTAGCGTTTTTTAATTAGTTCATTTAAACGAATTGCCCAGAGTGAACTAATTATAAACCCTTTATTAGATATCAGCTAATTTCACACTTATGGCTCAGTTTATTTTGATTTTCAGTATCAAAATTATCTCTAATTAATTTTCGCTGCAATAACTAGTAACCTATACCACAGCGAGTCCAGTCCTGCTAAAACAAAATAAAACTCTAAAAATCAAATTGATAAGGTGAAACAGATCAAGCAAAAAACCAGTTAAAAATTGTTTACTAATATTTAAAAGACGCCTAGAAACGCTATCTAAATTTTTTCGTTTAAGTATTTTTTTTCTATTGGAGTTGGCTATCACGTTTAGTGTAAGAATATGTTGCTAAATGCAGATCAGCACTATAAAGTGAAAAAACGGTTGAGGTAGTCTACTATCGATAAAATCAAAACTTCCTTTGCTATTATTTGTTATCCAATGCTGGCAGCATACCGACTTTACTCACTTCCCATTGGTTTACCAAAATACATTAATTCCCAAACTGCCGAAGAACTAACATGTTTATCTACTAGAACATTTCCTTTATAAACCCTCAACTCCGCTTTTCCTTTAAACCTGAAATAGGCTGGATTTAGTCCCGTAAGCATTTTAGCCATTCTATATTTTAAACCTTTGCCAAGTATTTCTGCAAGAAGATTTGATTCTACAATAAAATTCTCTTTATAAAGATAATATTCATATCGATATTCCTCTTTTGGGCTATCATAAATAAAAAGCAAATCATCGCTTACCTCTTTATTTAATGTTGGATGCATCTTACCCATCGTTCTATACAATTTTACGTTCTCTCCATTGTCTGTAATTGTTTTCCCATCTTTTGAGATGTTAAAAACGATAGTACTTTCGTTATTAAATTCTTTTTCTGCAATCATTTCTGAAGCAATTACATTATACGGTCCAATTTCGGCTCTAGACCAATACCAATGGTTAAATAGTTCCATAATAGAATTATTTCCCCAATTGTGATCGTGGTAACCTGAACCTGAAGTCTTTATTTCTTTTCCATCGTAGTTGTACGACAAAGCAACTTTCCCTTGAGGTACCGGCACGACCCAATTAAATTCCTTACTTTTCTCTGTGCCAAATAAAAGATGCCCCGTTTTTGGTCTCCAGCTTTCAGTAGTCCTAGTAATTTTAGCTGTTAAATTGATATCTTCATCTTCAAAATGTATTTCATAGGTTTTTAAATTTCCTGCGAAATAATTTTTGCCAATTTTAACGTTACACGAATCTTTTGAAGCAAAAAAATCGTCTGGGTCACCTATAAAAGACTTTTCTATTTTGGTTCCATCCGCCTTATCAATATTAAGTGTAACTAGTGGGGCCAGTGATTTATTAATACTTGTCATGAATTTAGTAAAAAACACAATTACTACCGTACTTCCATCATCTAAATGCGTGTCAAAATACCACCATTCATAGGTTCCTTTTTCTCCGGAAGTTCTCATACCATCCTCCCATTTTTCAGGAACATTGGATTCATTTAAATTGTATTTTGCATAATCGCTACTTAGCTCAACTAAATTACTTTGTGAATGCTGTGCAAGTATTGTATTCGAGGTAAAACAAACTAATGCGATAGTTAAAAATGGTATTATATATTCTTTCATAATTTATTATTTCCAGTTGTTGTTTGTTCCACTAAAGTTATTGTCAATCTGTAGGATACGCGGGTCACAAAGAGTTAAAATTACATTGTCTTTTGATTAGAGCAAACGGGTGTGCGAAGCACTAAATTCATCATCATGTTAGACCGATTTAGAACTAAACTTTGAGTAGTGTAAAGCGTAAAAAATTAGATTTTTGTAAAAATAATTTAAAACTAGGTACAATACAAAAAAAAGAGAGTGAAGTAGTAAAATAAGTCATACTAAACGGAAATATGTTTTAGTCTAAATAGGTTCGGTATATCGCTAATGTGCTATGAAAAGAGTACAATGCAATTGGACTATATTGAATGTATAAGTGGTATTACCACCAAACAATAAAGAAAGCGGAATAGGAATCTTTATATTTTTGCCAACATAATGGAGCTTGTTTTTCTGTAATACTAGTGTTAACCTGTTTTTCGATACCAGAAAAATCAGTCCAAATGTCGCTTTCAGATGGGTCCATTCCCCATTCTTTTTTAAATGGGATATAATAGTTTTTTTCGGGATCATCAAGGCTAATAAATGTTTCTAAGCTTACATAGTAGCCTTTTATGGCTTTTTCGTAAGTAGAGCTAAAGCGTCCTTTGTATTTATAAGGAATAAACAAAGAAACTAATAAACAGAGTGCTTGAGAAACTTCGTCAATTGCGATAGTATTAAACTTTGATTTGGTAAGATTATGGTAGAGTAAAGGAAATTGCGTTGTTTTTAATTTTTGTAATTTCTCTTGCAAAGAATCATTCCTATTTGGGCCAATCCAATTATTTATTGGTTCTGGAGAGATGCTAGGGTCAAAGAGATAAAATTTATAAGCTAATTCCATATGGATTACCTGCTTTGTGTTTGTATCTTCGATAATAAAATCAATTTCACCAATGGTTTTTTTATCTTCAATTACCTGAATATTTTCGTAGAGTACTTTGTAGTTGGTCGATGCTTTAATTAATTCAGAAATAATTTTTTCGGCTAAATGGCCCAATCTTAAATTGGTTGGTAGTTGAAACTCCAGATCAGTTGTTAGTTTTAATTTTGATAAATCAAAAGTTTGTAAACCAGTAATAGAAATGTCTAAACTATTCGCTTTTAATATTGATGCTATCCTTGAGTTAGTTTTCATTTTAATATTTTTCCCTATTAGTAGCTTTTTTATTTTGGAATCCTTTTTTTTTGACAATATTTTATAGTCTCAATGTACTAAACTCTATAAGCATTAGAGGTAAACACAGCTAGCCGGTAGTTTGCTGAGGCGAAGTTAATAAAGTATAAACACTAGCGGTTATGAAACGTATAATTTCTACGTATTTCTTAAAATAAAGATTATTTATGGGCTAGAGACTCACGAAAGGATTCGTACAGTAATAAAACGTTCTTCTCAGGTTACTTGCTTTTTAAACTTCTAAAAAGTCAATACATTTGCCCATTTTAAAACAAGTAGTAGTAGAATTGTGATTCCGGTACTAGTGCATATGGCACCTTGCCAATAAAAAAGTCTGGCTGTCCATTTTTCCCACATCTTTTTCCCATATTCTTTTTTTAAATGAGCATTAGTAAGCACCCAAAAAAGAAAAGTGATACTTAAAAATAGCACTATTGCTAGTGTCCTAAATTTTTTCCATTGCTCGTATTTTTAGTTTGAATATTGGAATAGTTTATTTCGGTTTTGTTTCTAGTTTTTCACCTATTTTAGGCCCCTCATATAGTAAATACAAACTGGATAGTCCTTATAATGAATAACTTTCCCTTGTTCGCTTTGCTTGTATTTGAGCTAGTTTAGAGCTTACCTTAATTTATGTTGGTGCTTGTGTTTAATTTATTTCCTTTTTTTAGTTCTGTTTTCAGCATCACTATCATTATTTTTAGTTCCTGATCAAGCCTACTCTTTATATTCTGGTAAAGGGGATATCATAATGTGCGCTTTATGTGTTCCGGGATTCATAATCCAAGGATGATTAGAAGCCATTGGGACTGTTGGCAAACCAGTAGATTCTGATGTGGCCCATGGCATATATACCACATAGCGAAGTTGTGCATCTTCCACTTTTGAAGTTTCAGGATCATACACTGTCTTAGCTCCGTAGTAGATGTGTAAAGTCAATCCAGGAGTTATTTTAAGTTGACCAGTTTTCATCTCTGCTTCACGGATAGCAAATACTTCTTGCTCTGTCTTTCCTTCTGTTCTTAAGGCTCTTCCTCTCGCCATAAAGGGTTCGAGATCTTTATGATAACAGGCAGCACTAAATCCATCCTGATTAGGATTATCTGCAAGAACAATAAATTGATTATCTCCTTCTCTCAGCGTCACAAATTCACCGGCCACATTATATCCAATAACTTTACATTTTAATCTGCTTTCTTTTGGAGCAGCTAGTAATGCTGTTGCAATTAAAGCTTTATCACTATCAATATTCTGTAATTGTTTATTGCTATCATTTAATGTACTTTTTGTTTCGGATTCCTCTATTGTCGTTTTTGTTTTGTCTGATGAATTACAGGAAATCAAAACTCCTGTAAAAAGAAATGCTGTAATAAGATATTTCACGTGTTATTAATTTTTGAGTGTGTGCATAATGAAGCAAATTGGTAGGTCGCTTTAAAATTTCGTTTGCTTGGTGCTTGCTAATTTTTTGATTCAACGAAGAGGCGATGTGAAACGGTAACTTATTTAAATCACGCAGTAGCTGATTATGGATTTTATATTTAGTTACTTGTGATTATCCGCAATTATAAATACACTTAACTTTTTTTCTTTACTGTTATAAAAAAAATAAAACGGTCAATCAACCCTATTATTTGCAAAGTATTTAGTACTCCAGCTACTCCAGACTAAGCGCAATACAAGACTTTGTAGTTTTCCCTCGAGTAAAATCAAGCCTTTTATTTAAAAATCAATTTAATTGTCTGAATCTTCTACTGTTTTTATGATTTTAGATTTCTGACTGTATTATATGTAGATCTCGCTGTGGAAACGGAATTTTAATATCGTTCTGTAATAATTTTTCAAAAATAGCAAAGTTCAGATCGCTTGTAATCTTCCCCTGTTTGTGGATTTGAGCAGTTGTCCAAATGCGCAATTCGAAATTAAGCGAACTCTCTCCGAAATTAATAAAGCGGACCACTGAAGCGGGGTCTTTTAGTACATCTTCATTTTCAAGTGCAACTTCAAGCAACAGTTTTTCAACTAATCTTACATCAGATGAATAGGAAACACCAATAGGAATTCTAAACCGGATTACCTTATCATTATGACTCCAATTGATTACCTCTTTATTGATAAAATCTGAGTTAGGAACAATGATATTGATATTGTCGTTTGTTAAGATGGTTATTGCTCTAGCAGAAATTTTAACTACATTACCTGAGGCGTTCCCTACTTCAATTCGATCTCCAAATTTTACTGGATGCTCTATAAGAATAATAATACCACTGATGAAATTACTAAAGACACTTTGGAGTCCAAAACCAATACCAATTCCCAGCGTACCGAATAGAATTGTTACAATACTCATGTCAACTCCCGCAGTGGAAACAATAATGATTATCCCGATAGTGATAAAGCAAATTCTAAATAAGTTTGCAATGGCATATCTCATACCTAAATCAAGTTTTCTTTTTGGAAGAATTTTGTTTTTAAGAAGCCGCACAATGATGTTTGTGGCTACTATCAATAAAATGATGGAAAGAATAAAGACTGTCAGTTTCCATAGTGTAATTTCATTGTCTCCTAAAGTAAAGATTCTGTAGCCCAGAAAATCCTTTATTTGTTGGAATATGTTTTTTAGTGTATCCATTTTTAAAATTTATAAAATAAGGGGATTAATATTGAGGCAAGTATCCAGAATAACAAATTCAGTGGCGCACCGATCCTAAAGAAATCAAAAAACTTGTAGTTTCCTGCGGCATAAATCATTGTGTTAGTCTGATAGCCTACTGGTGTCATAAAACTCGCTGATGCAGCAAACATTATTGCAAACAAAAAAGGTTTAGCATCGACACCCATACTATCAGCCATTGAAATCGCAATAGGCGTTAGTAGAACAGCGGAAGCACTGTTAGAAATTAATTCAGTTAAAATAGTGGTAACAAAATACAATACAGAAACCAATGCTACAGGCCCCCAACTGCCAAAATATTTCAATATGTTTTCAGCCATTAGCTTGTCGGTTCCAGTTTTTTGCATTGCAATTCCCAGACTAAGTGTACCAGCAAGGAGAAAAATTACATTCCAATCGATAGCGGTGTAGATCTGTGCCATGGTGATTGAACGCAATAAAACCAAAACTGAAATACCTATGATAGAACTTGCAAGTATAGGCAGGATATCGAGAGATGGTAATAAAACTACCAATATTAAAATTGAAAAAACGATCATTAAGTTTCGCTTATTTACTTTAATTTTTTCTTCTTTCTCAGAAATAATGATGAACGGGTTTTCAATGATATTTGCCCCACTTTTGTATTCAGCAAATAGTTCTTTGTCCCCACTAAGTAAAAGGATGTCCCCTGGTCGAAGCACCGCTCTGGTAAGGCGAGTATGAAGAATTCCTCTTCGACTCCTGATAGCAAGAACAACTGCCCCAAACTGATGTTTGAATTTTGTTTGTGAAATAGTTTTCCCTTGCAATTCAGAACCCGGAGTAATAAGCGCTTCTGCAAGTGTAGTATCTTTTGTTCTCTGCTCTTCCTCACTTATTATATTTCCCTGAATAATTTCGACACCTTCTCGTTGCTTAATAGTACTTATCTGTTGAAAATTACAACTTAGTCTTAATACATCATCTGGTTCAAGAATGGTTGAATAATTTGGTTTGGAAAAATGGGCTTGTTTTTTTCTGAATCCAATGATATCAATTTTCAAATCTGTTATTATTGGCGACTGAGATATTGTTTTTCCAATCGATGGAGCACCAGGTAAAATACGAATATCAGTTAGGTAATCTCCCATATCGTATTTCTTCGTTAGTTGCTTTGATATTGTTCTTTCAGGAATTAATTTATTTCCTGCAAGAAGTAAATATAAAACGCCGGCACCAAATAAGAAAATCCCAACCGGTGCCATTTCGAACATTCCAAAAGGAGCGAGTCCTTCTGTTTCTGCAATACCACTCACAATGATATTTGTTGATGTACCAATAAGGGAACAAAGCCCACCGAACATTGATGCGAAAGAAAGAGGGATTAAAACCTTAGAAGGACTGATTTTTGCTTCAGCACTCGCAGACAAAATTATTGGAATAAACACAGCAACCACTGGAGTATTGTTTATAAATGCAGAAATTACGCCTGCAAATACCATTATGAGTAAAAGTCCTTTTGTTCTATTTTTAACCAGTACTTTTGAAAGATAATTTCCAATGTTAACGAGCTGACCCGTATTTAGAATAGCTGCACTCAAGCCGAACATAGCCATTATAGTTATGGTTGCGCTATTACTAAATCCCCCTACGGCTTCTAACGGAGTTAAAACGCCACTTATCATTAATAATGAAATAATAACTAAACCAACCAAGTCCACACTGAGCCAGTCGGTAATAAAAAGTATCACCGCAACAAAGATAATTCCTATTGTAAGCCACTGATCAACTGTCATCTTTTAAGTAGTTTGTTTACTGTTCAGACTTTACATTAATTTGTATTTTAGTTCTTCAAATTATTTTCTCACGACTTCCAGAGTCGGTTTCTTTACCTCTTTTATCTTACATAAGATCGGCCTTACTGATCAAAAATAACTTCTTTATAATCAAATGAAAAATATCGAGAGGAACGGTTCAATTATGTTTTATTGTTTAAGCACTAAGATAACAAAAAGGATTTCGTTCCGGAAGTTAACCAGAATTGAGGCGATATGCTTGAAACACAATCCAGCAATTAGTTATACGCTTTGCTACCTGTATTTTTTATTTTTTCGTTAATAACGGGTACTGGAGTAATTTCAAAAATAGAACGTAGTTGCATATACCATCTTTCTTTTGAATTTAATTTTCAATGCGTTCCTTCCGCTTTATTGTGTATGCTTCGTTTAAATACTAAAGATAGTAAATAAAATATTAATAGAAATCTGCGAGCTCCGATAGGTTATATGTTACTTTACAATAAATTATGATCGTTTTACTAAACTGTATTTTATTCAGACGTTGCTTTTCTAGCGCGTTAAATTCTTTTTTCATAATCAAAAGTGAAACAAGAAATTTCGCTAATTATTCTTTTCCCGATTCGTTTTGTTTTCATCATTTTTCCAATCAAATTCAGACTATACCAAATAGGGACCCAATTCTATAAAGTTCACTTTATTATCAATTTGATCAAAGTCGTATTCTTGTCTAAACACAAAATCCGATCAAGGTTATACCAAACGAATTTATGTTTTAGTCCAAATCGTTTTGGTATTAATCTAATTATGAATGCTTCTCTACTTTGGTGTAAAACATTTTGACCCCGGAGGATGATGGTCGCTTAGTAACTGTTCAATTTTCGGCTGGACGAGAAGAGGAAGCTAAACGGTAACTTCAGTAAATTACGTAGGCCATCAAAATGAATAATAGTTACAGTTATTTACGAGACTATCGACGGTGAAAATTAGAGTTAATTTTTCTTTACTGAAAAAAAACTACTACCGTAAATCAAGTAAAGATAAAAAG
>NZ_AJXL01000011.1 GCF_000264055.1 Flavobacterium sp. ACAM 123
TTGTTGTGTACTACTTTAAAATCAGAAGACCTTAAGGAGCTCAGTTTTAAAATTTCATTCATATTTTAATCTATCTTCTTTTATTTTATGAAATTTAATTAATGATTTAAAATCATAAGTATCCTTTTTAGGTATTTCTTGACCTCTGATATTAATTACTTTACAATCTTTAATAATGATTTTAGACAAAGAGTCATTTTCATAATTTTTGGATTTAAAATTAATTAGTGAAGTGTATTTAATCTTGATCTCATTATTATTACTTTTCTTTTCTTTAATATTGATATCAGGAATTAACGGAAAAGTATCTTTGCTAATTATGACAAAAAAGTTATTGTATTCTTCTCTAGTTATGGCATTTCTTTTAAACTCTAATGTTGTATAAAGATTTACATTAAAAACGCTAGGTTTCTTGTATAAAGAATCATATATCAGCTCTTGACTTACGATTTTAATATTCTTATTAGAATCTAGAAAAGTACATTTTTGAAAAACTAATAAAGAAATTACTGCAATAATAGTTATTTTTTTATTTATCATTATTCCTCTCTTTTTTTGTAATATTCCAAATTATCCGATATATGCTTTTTAAATTCAGGAGTGGCTTTTTCAGAATATTTCTTTATTTCATCTTTATAAATAGTTGTGTGTTTTTTTTCAGGATTTACTAAATGACCTATTGGACCACCTTCGTGATCTAATGTTGCTGTAAAACTATTAACATCATTCAACAACGGATCTACTTTTCCATTATTTAGATTAACAGTTACTGTCGATCCTTTTGTGTTCATAATTGTTGAACTACCATATATATCAGTAGCACTATAGACTCCATCATTATAGTTTTCAATATATCCCTCGGGTTGACCTCCTTTATGACCAGTAATAATTGCATCCGATACCGAAATTTCACCATTATGTACTTTACCTAAATTTACTCCTGCATCTTTTGAGTAATGCCCTGCTATATTTGACAAAGTTGAATAGTTAGATTTATTAAATGTAAAATCTTTCAATTGAACTTCATCATTCAATTGTGAAAAATTAAATGTTCCTGAATGTATAACAATGTTATTTGTTTTTCTAAAATCAGTATATAGAAACTTTCCTGAACTATCAAAGTGGTCATCTGGGGGTACTGCAGCCCTGCCATCGGGATCAATCAAGTTGATAGGATTATTATCTGTAAAAACGTAGGGAGATTGGCTTGGGAACTTCTCCGCCAACGGGTCAATATGCATCCAACGACCTAAATCAGGCATATAAGTTCTAGCCCCATAGTCGTAAACATTCAGTCCCAACTCATCCTGCAGCTCTTTACCGTTGTACTTATACTTGTAAATATATGACAAAAAAAATCCCGACAAATCGGGATTTTTAAATTCTAGAAATAAATTAAAATCCTATTTCAATTTTTTCTTGATTGCTACTTCATGATAAGCTTCAATGACATCTCTTTCTTCAATGTCATTGTATCCTTTGATTTGGATACCACAATCATATCCTTTAGCTACTTCTTTAACATCATCCTTAAATCGTTTCAAAGCACTAAGCTCACCTGCATGAACTACAACACCGTCACGAATAATTCTGATTTTAGCATTCCTCGATATTTTACCATCCATCACCATACAACCAGCGATAGATCCTACTTTAGAGATTTTAAATATCTCTCTGATTTCAGCAGTACCCAGAACTTCTTCCTTCATCTCTGGAGCAAGCATTCCTTCCATTGCATCTTTCAAGTCATCTATTGCTGCATAGATAATAGAGTAGTAACGGATATCGATTTCTTCTTTATCAGCTAACTGTCTTGCATTACCTGCAGGACGGACGTTAAATCCTATGATGATTGCGTCTGAAGCTGAAGCCAACATAACGTCAGTTTCAGTAATCGCTCCAACACCTTTATGTATAATATTAATTTGAATTTCTTCAGTAGATAATTTAGAGAATGAATCAGATAGCGCCTCAACAGACCCATCAACATCTCCTTTAAGAATCACATTCAGTTCTTTAAACTGACCCAATGCAATTCTACGTCCTATTTCATCTAATGTAATATGGCGTTGTGTACGAACAGATTGTTCACGCATCAATTGAGAACGTTTGGACGCAATTTGTTTTGCTTCTTTTTCGTCTTCGAAAACGTTAAACTTATCACCTGCTGTTGCCGCACCGTCAAGACCTAATACAGACACCGGGGTTGAAGGACCTGCTACAGTAACCGTATTACCTCTCTCGTCATGCATGGCTTTAATTTTACCATGATGCTTACCAGCTAACATATAATCCCCCACTTTAAGAGTACCATGTTGTACTAATATAGTTGAAACATATCCTTTACCTTTATCTAAAAAGGCTTCTACTACTGTCCCTTGCGCTTCCTTATTCGGATTCGATTTTAAATCTAAAACTTCCGCTTCTAATAAAACTTTTTCCAATAATTCTTTTACGCCTGTACCTATTTTTGCAGAGATATCATGAGATTGAAATTTACCACCCCAGTCTTCTACAAGTAAATTCATACCCGCTAATTTCTCCTTGATTTTCTCAGGATTTGAATTGGGCTTGTCTATCTTATTGATAGCAAATATAATCGGCACACCAGCTGCTTGAGCATGACTAATCGCTTCTTTAGTCTGTGGCATGATATCATCATCCGCTGCAATCACAATAATAGCAATATCTGTCACTTGAGCACCACGTGCACGCATGGCAGTAAACGCCTCGTGACCCGGTGTATCTAAGAAAGCAATTTTTTGTCCATTATCTAAAGTTACTCCGTATGCACCTATGTGCTGCGTAATACCCCCTGATTCACCAGCGATAACATTTTCTTTACGAACATAATCCAATAAAGACGTTTTACCGTGATCTACGTGACCCATTACAGTAACGATCGGAGCTCTGAATACTAAATCTTCTTCTCTGTCTTCAACAACAGCTATTGAGTCTTCAATATCTACAGTAATAAATTCAACTTCATAGCCAAATTCATCCGCAACGATAGTCAATGTTTCTGCATCAAGACGCTGATTCATGGTAACCATGATTCCGAGAGACATACAAGTACCGATGACCTTAGTAATTGGCACATCCATCATAATGGCAATTTCACCAACAGTTACGAACTCTGTTACCTTAATGGTTTTACTTCCTTCGTCTAAAGCTCTTTGCTCATCATCAGATTTCTGACGATGCGTATCTCTTTTGTCTCTTCTGTACTTAGCCGCTTTGGATTTACCTCCTTTTTTACCTTGAAGTTTTTCTAAAGTTTCACGAATTTGATTTTTAACCTCTTCTTCCGTAGGCTCAACTTTTGCTACAATTGCAGGTCTGTTTCCTCTCACGAATCCGGGCCTTGAACTCCTATTAGCATTAAAACCACCACCACCAACATTTGGCGTAATCTTATTAGGATTTGGTGCACCAGGGACTCCAGGAGGCCGAGGTGTGCCCGGTTTAGGGGCTATTCTTTTGCGTTTATTTTTATTAGCCGCTCCAGCAGCTCCAGGCTTGTTTGGAGTGATTTTAGGCTCTTCTTTCTTCTTTTTCGGTTTATTGAACTGAGACAAATCAATAGTTTGTCCTGTCAATTTGGTCCCAGATAGTTTCTGATATTGAGTCGCAATCGCTTCCTCGGCAGCAGCTTCCTCCATTTTGGTAGCCACTTTCTCTTCCGAAACAACTACTTTTTTATCTTCCTTAACTGCTTCCTTTACAGGCTCATTCACCACTATCTTTATAGGCTCTTTTGAGGGTTCTTTTGTTTCGACAACGGCTTTCACCTCTTTCTTGTCAGCGACAATTTTTTCCCCAACCTTTTCTTTTACAACCGGTTTTTCTGTCGAAGTTTTAGCTTTGGGCACTTCCGTTTTTTCGGCTACAACAATTGGTACAACTGGACTTGGCGCAACTGGCGCTGCAGCAGCAGCAGCAGTTTTCTTCGGATTAAGATCAATTTTCCCTACTTGAATAGGTCCCGCTATAACAGCTCTCGCTTTTACAACTTCTTGCTGTTTTTTAAGAATCTCTTCATCGTGCTTACGTTTCTCCTCAACTTCTTTCTCTCTCTCAATACGTAAAGCCTCTTTCTCTTTCCTTTTCTCTTCTCCTACTTCTTTTGAAGCCTCTTTTTTACCTCTGTCACCTGCAAATTGACCGCACAAGACATTGTATACATCATCAGAAATCTTTGTGTTTGGATTTGCTTCAATAGCGATCCCTTTATCTTTTAGATAATCCACAGCTCTTTCCAAAGAAATATTCAATTCCCTTAAAACTTTGTTTATTCTAATAATTCTCTCTTCAGACATAAAACCTTTTTATTATTACCTTTTTTGTTGTGTTGTTAGAAGCATAGATTAACTATCAAATTCTTCTTTCAATATTCTCATTACATCTAGAATCGTTTCCTCCTCTAGGTCAGTTCTTCTTACTAAATCCTCGACGTCTTGTTTTAGAATACTTTTTGCGGTATCTAAACCAATTTTCGCAAACTCTTCAATAACCCAGCTTTCGATTTCGTCTGAAAATTCAGTCAACTCCACATCATCATCCTCACCGGTAGCAATATCACCTTCTCTAATAACATCAAGCTCATACCCTGTTAATAGACCAGCTAATTTAATATTGTGACCTCCTCTTCCAATTGCTTTCGAAACCTCTTCTAATTTTAAAAACACTTCTGCTCTTTTAGTTTCCTCATTGATTTTGATTGACGATACTTTTGCAGGGCTTAGTGCTCTTGTAATGTATAATTGAATGTTACTTGTGTAATTAATAACATCTATATTTTCATTTCCTAATTCACGTACAATTCCATGAATACGCGATCCTTTCATTCCCACACAGGCTCCTACAGGATCAATTCTATCATCATAAGAGTCCACAGCTACCTTCGCTTTTTCACCTGGTATTCTTACCACGTTTTTAACCATTATCAATCCATCAAATACTTCAGGAATTTCTTGTTCAAACAATTTTTCTAAAAACACATCAGCGGTTCTAGACATAATAATTTGAGGTTTGTTCCCTTTTAATTCAACGCTTTCAATAATTCCACGAACATTATCTCCTTTACGGAAAAAGTCAGTAGGTATTTGTTTTTCTTTTGGTAAAATAATTTCATTCCCTTCATCATCAACTAAGATAACAACTCTAGGTCTTACATGATGTACTTCGGCTGTGTAAATTTCACCGATTATATCTTTAAATTGTTTATAAAGATTTGTGTTGTCATGTTCGTGAATTTTAGAAATTAAATTCTGACGCAAAGCCAAAATCGCTCTTCTACCCAAATCTATTAACTTTACTTCCTCAGAAACATCTTCCCCGATTTCAAAATCAGGTTCGATTTTTCTTGCTTCTGTTAAAGTTATTTCTTCGTTTTCAAAATCTAAATCTTCGTCCGCAACAATAACTCTTCGTCTCCAGATTTCCATATCTCCTTTATCAGGATTTATAATAATATCGAAATTGTCATCTGAACCGTATTTTTTCTTCAATGCATTTCTAAATACATCTTCCAAAATTGCCATAAGCGTTACACGATCAATGAGTTTATCATCTTTAAACTCTGAGAATGAATCGATTAGTGCTAAATTTTCCATGCGAATCCTTTAATTAAAATGTTACTGTAACAATTGCTTCGTTTATCTCTGTGTAAGGGATCTGTACCGTCTTTTGAACGGTCTCTTTCCCTTTACCTATCTTTTTAGGCTCTCTTGCTTTCCACGACAAAATTACAAAATCATCATTAGCTTCCACTAATTCCGCTTCAATATTTTCTGTATTAGTTTTCACAATCAAGGTTCTACCTATATTTTTCTTGTATTGTCTGATTTTCTTTAATGGCGATGAAACCCCTGCTGAGGCTACTTCCATCGAATAATCCTGCTCTTCTCTATCTAAACTGGCATCTATCGCGCGACTAATATCGATACAGTCCTGCAACGCCACACCATTATCGTCATCTAAAGTTATAATAACTTTAAAAGCATCAGTGATGGTAAGGTCTATTAAAAAAAGCGATGGCTTTTCTACAAGAGCTTCGGTCAACAATAAATTTACTTTTTCTTTAAATGTCATATTTTTTATAAAAAGAGGCACGCAATGCGTGCCTCATCATCTAGTTTTTAATAAATAACGGTGCAAATATAGTGTTTTTTTTATAAATCGAATTGATTGAATGCTGTTAAAATATTTCTTATCTTTATACAAGAGGAAAAATGACGATTTTTCTCATAATTTTACCCTTTAATTATGAAACGAATTTTAGTTCCAACCGACTTTTCGGCCCATGCAGAAAACGCATTGAGAATTGCAGCACAAATTGCAAAAAAAAGCCATTCCGAAATAATACTACTTCATATGTTGGAAATTCCAAACCAAATGAATGACGCTATAACCTTAGCTCCAGGCATTCCAGAAGTGATGTTATTTATTAAAAAATCTAAAGAAACACTTCAAAAACTTAAAGATCAAGATTATCTAAAAGGAATCCAAGTCACTGAATACGTGGAGTTTGAAAAAGCATTCGACGGAATCTTATCCTTTAGCAGCAAAAATGAGATTGACCTAATTGTCATAGGATCCCATGGAATTTCCGGACTTGAAGAGGTCTTAGTTGGCTCTAATACCGAAAAAGTAGTTCGGCTATCAGAAATCCCGGTTTTAGTTATTAAAAAAGATACTACTGAGCTGAAAGGGACTAATTTTGTTTTCGCATCCGATTTTTCGCAAGAAACAAAAAAGCCTTTCGAAAAAATGATGGAATTTAGTAAAATATTTGACGCCAAATTGACATTAGTGATGATTTGCACCCCTAATAGCTTCAAGTCAACTGCCCTTTCAGAAAAAATAATGACTGATTTCGTCGCTGATTTTAAAATTACCAACTATTCCAAGCACATTTATAACGACGTAAATATTGAAAAGGGAATCCTTAACTTTTCGAATTCCATAAATGCAAATTTGATAGGGTTATGCACCCATGGAAGAACCGGTTTAGCACATTTCTTCACAGGAAGTGTTAGTGAGGACTTGGTAAACCATGCCGCAAAACCAGTAATAACATTTAAGATCTAAACAGATACTCCATAATCCAACTCGTTTAAAAAAGCCTAATAAAAAAAGAACCAATCCAATTAATTATACTTTAAAATTACTCCATAAAAAAAGCCTCTCAAATTGAGAGGCCTTTGTTGGTCTACAAGGACTCGAACCTTGAACGACTGTACCAAAAACAGTTGTGTTACCATTACACCATAGACCATCGTTGCTGCTAAGCGAGTGCAAATTTATAATAAAATTCAGTTTGCGCAAACTTTTTTTCACTTTTTATTGAAAAAAATTTTAGCTAAAATCCATCCACACCTGATAGATTTTGAAAATTACTAAAAACCAAGCTGTTACCGATCAAATTAGTTTGACAGAAAATTTTGCTAATGTTTACCTCCTTAAGTAAAAAAACATTTTCTTTGCAACTTAAAATATAACTAAATTTCAATACATGAATAAGGCGCCATTCAATTTCAATAAATGGAATACGATTATAGGTTGGTTTACATTTGCAATCGCATTAATAACCTATACTCTTACAGTTGAACCCACGATGAGTTTTTGGGACTGTGGAGAATATATCGCCACCGCTGCAAAACTTCAAGTTGGTCACCCGCCCGGAGCGCCTTTGTTTCAAATGATCGGTGCCTTTTTCGCCATGTTTGCTTCAGATAATGAACATATTGCCTTAATGGTAAATATGACTTCTGTTGTATCGAGTGCCTTCACTATATTATTCCTGTTTTGGTCTTCTTCGATGATTTTAAAGAAACTAATTTCGCGCATAGCGGAGCCAAATCAAAAAAAGGATAACGCAGTTCAATTAAGCACAAGCAACGCTACCGTAATTTTAGGTAGTTCTTTTGTTGGGGCTTTAGCTTTTACCTATTCTGATAGTTTCTGGTTCAACGCCGTGGAAGCAGAAGTTTATGCGATGGCCTCTTTATTTATTTCCTTGCTTTTCTGGCTGGGTTTACGTTGGGAGCAAGACATGGACACACCCCGAGGAAATCGATGGTTATTGATTATTTCACTGGTTATCGGACTATCATTTGGGGTTCACTTTATGGCTCTTTTAACTATTCCATCCATCGGGTTATTGTACTTTTTTAAGCATTACAAAACAGTTACGGTCAAGAATTTCATCATTGCCAATGTTGCAGTTGTTTCTATATTATTATTTATTTTCAAATTGCTGCTGCCCTTAACCATGTCTTTCTTTGCCGACACAGAAGTTTTTACAGTTAATGAATTAGGAATGCCTTTTGACTCCGGAACGATTCTAGTTACTATTCTTCTCTGTGCTGCCTTTTATTTTGGTTTAAAATACACTAACAACAAGGGTCTTGTAACATTCAACACCTTAATTCTGTGTATTCTATTCGTTTTAATTGGGTTTTCGACTTGGACTATGTTGCCTGTTCGTGCTAATGCCAATGTAAACATCAATGAAAACAAACCTTCAGATGCGCGCGAGGTACTCGCTTATTACAATAGAGAACAATATGGTTCTAACCCTTTGTTTTACGGCCCTCAGTACACTGAAGTTTTTGCCGGTTTAGACAAAGACAATCCCTATCTTGACAAAGCGCCTAACTACGAACGAAACTATAAAACCGGAAAATATGAAATCGTAAATAATTTCAAAAATGCCGTTCAAAATAGCGATGACGATCATAAAACTATTTTACCCCGAATGTGGAGTACAGATCATATAGCCAATTACATGAACTTCACAAACGCTCCTGAGTTTCACCTAAATCCTGCCTATCCTTATGAAGAGGATTTAGCCAAATACGGTATTGACGCCAGTAAATTATCCGAAGAAGACTATGCTAGGGCTATTGGACAATTAAAGAGTGAAATTCGGAAAACGGTAGCTGAATTTAGAACTGCCTACGCTCAAAAACAAATCGACAATGACGGTTATGTAAAATTTTTAAAGAGTTACGGTGATTATTTAATCATAGATAAACCCTCAACGGTAGACAATTTAAGTTTTATGTTTGAATACCAATTTGGCTACATGTACGTAAGGTATTTGATGTGGAACTTTGTTGGACGTCAAAATGACGTGCAAGGAAGATACGATAGTCAAGACGGAAACTGGATGAGCGGAATAAAATTATTAGACGAATTACATTTGGGTTCCCAAGACAATTTACCAGAAGATGTACTAAACAATAAGGGACGTAACGCCTATTATTTTCTTCCATTCCTTCTGGGGCTTATAGGACTGATGTATCATGCCAATAAAGACCGAAAAAGTTTTTATGTACTGTTGACTTTATTCTTATTCACCGGTATTGCGTTGAAAATTTACTTGAATGAAAGACCGTTTGAACCGCGAGAGCGAGATTATGCTTTAGTGGGTTCTTTTTATGTATTTGCAATCTGGATCGGATTTGGGGTCTACGCGCTATATGAAAGTGCTCAAAAGTATTTAGCGCCACGAATAGCAGGACCCCTAATTATTGCAGCGAGCATATTAGCCGCTCCGGTACTTATGGCGGCTCAAAACTGGGATGACCACGACCGTTCCGGGAAGTACACCGCAACAGCAATGGCAAAAGCATATCTTAACTCCTGTGCTCCTAATGCCATTCTATTCACCATAGGCGACAACGATACGTTCCCGTTATGGTATGCACAAGAAATAGAACACGTAAGAACCGACGTAAAGATTGTAAATACCAGTCTTTTTATGACGGATTGGTATATCGACCAGATGAAAACGAAGACATATGAAGCCGAACCATTACCAATCTCTTTTACACATGATCAATATGTAGGAGATAAATTAGACTATGTTGTACATATTCCAAAAACAGACAGCAGATGGGAAATAAAGGATTTCATGGATTTTATTAAAAATCCAAAATCTACGGTCGGTATGCAGAACGGACAGACCATTCATTTTTATCCAACCAATAAAGTTAGAATTCCTGTTGACAAAGATGCTGTTATAAAAAACAAGATCGTTTCGCCTAAATACTATGATTCCATTGTGCCTTATATAGATGTTGATATTAAAGGGAATGCGTTATATAAAAACCGACTAATGATGCTGGACATTGTAGCCAATAACAACTGGAAAAGACCCATCTTCTTTAGCCCTGGTGCTTTTGATGACGAAGACTACCTATGGATGAAAGAATACCTCCAGCTTGATGGAATGGTCTATAAATTAGTTCCAGTAAAAACTACAATTCCTAAAAATGGCAGCCCATTAGACATGGGACAAATCGATTCTGAGAAAATGTACACCAATGTCATGAAATGGGACTGGGGCAATAGCGACAGCGACAAAATATACCACGATGTTGAAACAAGACGCGAAAGCATAACGTACAGAACAAATCTTGCTCGATTAATGGATCAATTGATTGTTGAAAGAAAGTTTGAGAAGGCAAAAACGATTATTGAATTGGCTATGACAAAAATGCCATTAGACAAATTTGGCTACTATTCTTTAGTAGAGCCTTTTACAAAAGGATACTACCAAGTGGGTGAAAAAGCCAAAGCACGACAACTCTTAGAGAAATTGATGGCAAAATACAAAGACAATCTTACTTACTACAGCCACTTAAAGTCATCAGAACAATCTAATTTAGCTGTTGATATTATCACAGACCTTGAACGCTACCGAAGCTTACTGCAAGTGATGAAAGAAAACGGAGATTTGAAGTTTTATACTAAAAACAGAACTGTATTTAATACCTACATTGAAATGTTCGAACGTTTCGGAAGAGAAAAAGAATAAAGAAACACCCTAAATATCTTTTAAAAAATAGCAGCAAAATACTATATTTTTTGCTGCATTTTTTTTTAATTTTTATAGAAACAACTACCAAAATGAGCTTTTACTGGATTAAAACACATTCACTAATAAAGAAGCTATTCTCTCGATATGTATGGGACTTCCCAAATACGGAAAATAAAGTATACCTGACATTTGACGATGGCCCTACTCCTGAAATTACAGAATGGGTTTTGGAACAGTTAGAACGGCACAACGCCAAAGCCACTTTTTTTTGCATCGGGAAAAATATCGAAGCATACCCTTCCCTTTTCGAAAAATTAATAAATAAGAAACATACTGTAGGAAATCACACTTTCAATCATTTAAACGGCTGGGAAACTACAACCGATGACTATACTGCCAATGTTTCACTTTGCGAGAATTCGATTGAAAAGTATAAAAATGAAATTAGTAATTCTGATTCTAAAATCTTCCGCCCTCCTTATGGGAAAATTAAACCCACGCAAGCAAGAAATTTAAAGAGCCAAGGGTACCAGATTATTATGTGGGATGTTCTTAGTGCTGATTTTGATCAAACAATTACAGAAGAAAGATGTTTGAAAAATGTAGTTTCAAATATAAAACCGGGGAGTATAATTGTATTTCATGACAGCGCGAAAGCATTCAAAAACCTAAAATACGCCCTGCCAAAAGTATTGGATTATGTAGATAAAAACGGCTTCAAATGTGAAGTTATAGAATGAAACCATAAATCATAAATTGTTACAGCTGCTCTTGTACGATACCTATGAGAGTATTCGCATCCAGCTCACCTGATTGTCTCCAGATCATTTGCCCGCCTTTATAAATCATTAAGGTAGGAAGCCCCTTAATTCTTAAGGCATCAGCTAGTTCCTGGTTTTTATCGACATCAATTTTAATGACCTTAGCTTTATCGCCAAGCGCCGCTGCCACGTCTCTAATTACGGGATGCATAGAAACAGATGACTCATTCCAATCTGTGTAAAAATCTATCAACACAGGCACTTGTGCACTTATAAGTTCTCCAAATTTTGACATAAAACCAACGAATTTAATTTTTAAATCTACTTAAAAAAAAAGACAGCTAGTTTACAAATGTAGCTATTTTTAACTAATCATGCTACATTCTTGCCTTTTTTTAGTTCAATGACTGTAATTTCAGGCATAATCCCAACTCTACCTGGGTAAGCATGAAATCCAAATCCTCTATTTACATAAACATATCTTCCTAAGTTTTCGTATAAACCAGCCCATTGTGAATATACGTATTGCGCCAAACTCCATTTAAAATAACCCGGAATTTCAATTCCAAATTGCATCCCATGCGTATGTCCAGAAAATGTTAAATGAAAATTCTTATCGTGGTTTTTAATTTCATAATCCCAATGGCTTGGGTCGTGACTCATCAAGATTTTAAAATCCTCTTGATTCACCCCTTCGGAAGCCTTGTTAATATCGCCAGCCTTTTTAAAATTTTGACCCCAATTTTCTACTCCTATTAAAGCAATTTTGTGGCCTCCTTTTTCTATATACGTATGCTCATTCAATAAGAGTTTGAAATCAATTTCTCCATACAGATTTTTTATAGCTTGAAAATTATCTGCTTTATCCTGCTCTGTAGGCCAAGTGACGTACTCTCCGTAATCGTGGTTCCCCAGAACAGAATACTTTCCGTACTCGTGTTTCTTGATTCTATTGAACGTCTCTATCCAAGGATGCATTTCCTTAGCATCTGTATTGACAATATCACCGGTAAACAAAATCATATCTGAGTTTTGCTCGTTTACTAAATCGATGGCATAATTAATCTTTTCTGGATTATCAAAACTACCACTGTGCACGTCTGATATTTGTGTAATAGTAAAACCGTCAAAGGCGTCCGGTAAATCCGGAAAAAAGATGCGTTGCTTTATCACTTTATAATTGTACTTACCAATGGTTATTCCATAAATCAAAGACATAAATGGAATTGCTGCTAATCCTAATCCTACCTGGCTAACGAATTTTCTTCTCGAGGCAAAAAAGGTTGCATTATCATCATCATCTACAAAATAATTTATTGAACCAGCACCTATTCTAAATACATCTTCTCCCAGTAATACCAGAGTCAATACCATTTTAGGAACATAAACTAGAAGCACTAAACCCATTGTGAAGAGCGTCTGTTTCGTTTGCCCCACAGAACGGTCAAATTGCATAAAAGAATAAACAATAAATATAAAAACCAGCACACTAATAATCTGATAAGAGACTAAAA
This sequence comes from Flavobacterium sp. ACAM 123, assembly GCF_000264055.1. Classification (GTDB taxonomy): domain Bacteria; phylum Bacteroidota; class Bacteroidia; order Flavobacteriales; family Flavobacteriaceae; genus Flavobacterium. The sequence continues at coordinate 13,107 of NZ_AJXL01000011.1, forward strand.
CCCATTTTACCTTTATTAATGTTCTCAATGCTTGAAATACATAAAGTTCGACGATAATAAGGATAAAACTTAAAAACAGGACACGAAAAATCATTGTAATTATTTTTGTCGACAAAATAACAAATTAAGAAAACACTATCTGTAGTTATTAATCAAAATTTAACTAAAAAATCAGCAAATTTTTTACTGTCACGCTTTTTAAAATAGAAAAAGGCATCATAACTGAGTCGCTGCCTTTATTTGTGTCGAAAACCATCTATTATGCAAAATAATTACGCGACACCAGAAACCGCCCAAACTTATAAATTTCATGATAGATAGCTGTAGTATTTGCAGACTCACTCAAACAAGCCCCCTAGCCCCAGCCCTTTTAAAGCGTTCAGCCCACATGTAGACAAAATCATTCATAGCTAAACGTAGTATAAGTGACCTCCCTTAAAACAACAATTATGATTCCTATTATTATAAATATTAAATTCAGTTCCCTCTTTATCTCTTAAGTTTTGTACTTTTGAAATCTTTACAAAATCACAATTATGTCAAATCAAAAACGCCTTTTCCTTCTTGATGCTTATGCTTTAATATTTCGCGGATATTATGCCTTTATAAAAAACCCCAGAATCAATTCTAAAGGAATGGACACTTCGGCCATTATGGGCTTCATGAACTCCTTGCTGGATGTCATAAAAAGAGAGAAACCAGATCACTTAGCCGTCGCTTTTGACAAAGGCGGGAGCCAATTAAGAAATGAGATATTCCCAGAATACAAAGCAAATCGTGATGCCACTCCAGAGGCTATAAAAATTGCCGTTCCATACATCCAGTCTCTACTAAAAGCAATGCATATCCCTATAATTGAAGTAGCAGGTTATGAAGCCGATGACCTGATAGGAACTATTGCAAAACAAGCCGAAAAAGAAAACTATAAAGTCTTTATGGTTACTCCTGACAAAGATTTTGCACAATTAGTTTCAGAGAATATATTTATGTACAAACCAGCCCGAATGGGTAATGGCATCGAAATATGGGGCGTTCCCGAAGTTTTAGCAAAATTCCAAATCGAAAGACCGGAACAAGTGATTGACTTTCTAGGCATGATGGGTGACGCGGCTGACAACATCCCGGGATTGCCTGGTGTGGGCGAAGTTACTGCAAAGAAATTCCTAAAAGAATATGGATCAATGGAAAACCTTCTGGCAAATACAGATAAGCTTAAAGGAAAGATGAAAGAGAACATCGAAGCCAACAAAGAGAAAGGGATTTTATCAAAAACTTTAGCGACTATTCTACTTGATTGTCCTGTTGCTTTCAATGAAATTGATTATGAATTATCAACGCCGGATATCGAAAAAACGGATGCGCTTTTTAATGAGTTAGAATTTAGAAGAATGGCAGAACAGTTTGACTCTATATTTAAAAAAGGAGGGACCGCAACTGCGAGCGTGGCTGCTGATGATGAAGACTCACCTAAAAAGGTTCAACAAAAAAGCGAAGATCAGTTCGATCTTTTTGGAAGTGGAATTTCAGACGAAACCTCTGAAGATACCCATCATCAATATTACAATACATTAGAAGATACCGAACACTCTTATCAGATCATTCAAGGAGATTTAGGCCTAAGGTTATTGTTACAGAATTTATCGAAACAAAGCGCTGTTTGTTTCGACACAGAAACTACTGGGTTAGATGCCTTGCATGCCGAGTTAGTAGGGATTTCTTTTTCCTATGAAAAGGGAAAAGGATTTTACGTACCCTTTCCAGAAAATCAGGTGGAAGCCAAAGCACTCGCTGAAAAGTTTATGCCGTTTTTCGAAAATGAGAACATTGAGAAAATAGGACAAAATTTGAAGTATGATTTAAAAATACTTTCCAACTATGATATTACTGTCGAAGGAAAATTATTCGATACCATGATCGCACATTATCTTATCAATCCGGATATGCGTCATAATATGGATATCCTAGCAGAGACCTACCTGAAATATTCTCCGAAACCCATTGAAAGCTTAATTGGGAAAAAAGGAAAAAACCAAAAATCGATGCGCGATGTCGAATTAGAAGAAATCAAAGAATACGCTGTTGAAGATGCTGATATAACACTCCAGTTAAAAGAAATATTTACGAATGAGTTAGACAAAACAGGGACTAAAAGCCTTTTTGACAAAATTGAGATTCCTTTAGTAAAGGTATTAGCTGATATGGAGAAAGAGGGAATTCGATTAGACGTTCCCTTTTTGAAGTCCCTATCACAAGAATTAGACAAAGACATTAAAACGCTGGAAGCTACTATTTTTGAAATTGCAGGCGAAAAATTCAATTTGGCTTCTCCAAAACAATTGGGAGATATTTTATTTGAAAAACTAAAACTGGGAGGACCCAAACAAAAGAAAACGAAGACGGGTCAATATGCTACCGGCGAAGAAATTCTAAGTTATTTAGCAAAAGACAGCGAAATCGTTTCAGCAATATTAGATTGGCGCTCCTTAATAAAACTTCAAAACACCTATGTTGAAGCACTGCCTTTACAAGTAGACGTGGTAACAAAGCGCATTCACACCGATTATATGCAGACTGTTGCGGCAACGGGGCGATTGAGTTCTACCAATCCGAATTTGCAAAATATCCCTATTCGTACAGAAAGAGGAAGACAAATTAGAAAAGCATTTATTGCCCGCGATGAAGATTATACTATAATCTCTGCCGATTATTCTCAAATTGAATTGCGCATCATTGCCGCATTGAGTGGAGAGGAAAATATGATAAAAGCCTTTTTAAATAACGAAGACATTCATAAATCAACCGCTTCAAAAGTATTTGACGTGCCGTTAGAGGAAGTGACTCGCGAACAAAGAAGTCATGCTAAAACGGTAAATTTTGGAATTATATATGGGGTTTCAGCTTTTGGACTGAGCAATCAAACTAATTTGTCGCGTAAGGAGAGCGCTGATTTGATTGAAGCCTATTACAAAACCTATCCAAGATTAAAATCATACATCCAAGAGCAAATTGAATTTGCTCGCGAAAACGGTTATGTACAAACAATCCTGGGACGTCGTCGCTATTTAAAAGACATCAATTCTCAAAACGCAATGGTACGTGGCGGTGCAGAAAGAAATGCAGTAAATGCGCCGATACAAGGAAGTGCTGCTGATATTATCAAGATAGCCATGATCAACATCCATAAAAAATTAAGTTCAGAAAACTGGAAAAGTAAAATGCTTTTGCAGGTTCATGATGAATTGGTGTTTGATGTGCATAACAGCGAATTAGAGAAAATCCAACCGATGATTAAGCAGGAGATGGAGAATGCCTTTAAACTTGATGTGCCTTTAACTGTAGAATTAGGAATGGGTAAAGATTGGCTCGAAGCGCATTAGTATTACCCTACTTATACTTGTAAAAACATCTAATCATTACAGAACGATTAGATGTTTTTTTTTGACATAACATTTGTTAACTAACTTTAAAAATTCCACGACCAATTCACAAGAAAATACCGTGGCAACAAATTACTCCTAAAAATAGTAGTTGAGAAATCGTTAGTTTGAATTTGTTCGAAATTCTTTTCGTTGGCAATGTTTGTCATTTTGAAACTGGCTCGCCACTTATTTTTTTTGGCTACATATTCCAAACTACTATCAAGAAACAAAAAATCTTTGTGTTTATTTGAAAAATCAGGAATATAATAATCTGCAGAAAGGATATAATTCCATCTTTTTAACGGCTTAACTATAATTCTAAACTCCTCTTGCATCGCACTATTTGCGAATGTTTGTGGTAAACCCTGACTTTTAGAATTGGAATACCGCCAACTGTATTCGTTTTCAAAATTAATGGGTAGATCAAATGCAGTTTTCCACAAGAATTGCGTTTGAAAAAACTGACTCCTATTAGTTCGTAATTCAGAATCATTAACGATGTTGCTGTAGGTAGACGAAGTAAAATTGGATTTTAGTTTAAAAGTCGATTCTAGAAAAGAAATATATTTAGCTACCATAAAATCAGCTCCTAACTGTTTATTTGCCTGCGGAAGAAAGAAATATTCCACTTGTATAGCATTTTGAGTTATGGTCGAATTAGAAAAAAAACTCCCTTTGTTTAGCCTATAATTAAGTCCTGCACTAAGTTCAAACTGGTTGAAAAGATCATTAATGTTATAATATAAACCCCAGTTTTGACTTTTTTGTAAGTTTGAAGAGGGACGATTACTAATACTAGACCTGTTATTGATTAGAATTTGATTTGTAAAAAAGAACTGCTCACCGTTGCTATTTTGAGAATAACTAGCATTTGCATTCAGAAATGAAATATTAGAAAATCGATACAGTGCGTTCAGCCTTGGTTCAAATATAAAATTCTCTTGAACAATTTTTTTGTTCTCAACATGATTATCTACATTTTGAGACTGAAATTGCAAACTATAGGAAGGAGACAAACTAAATTTCCCTATTCTAAAATTATATTCTCCATTTTGATAAACTGCTTTTTTAGTGTAATCAAAATTATTGTCACTGATTGAAGCTGCAATACTACCGCCATTGTCCTGGCTGTACAAGTTTGATCTAAATGGATTAGAATCCAGTAGGGCACCAATTTTAAAATTATATTTATTTTTATTTACTGCACCAAGTAATTTCGCACTCACTTCCAGATAGTTTTTCTTGAAAGCGCTTTCTTGCACATCATTCCTGGCAGCACCATCAAATAAAGAAGGACTAATTGATAATTTTTGTGGTAGGTTATTAGACGAATGAAAAAGATTCATTTGTACTACTTTCTTATCCGAAATTTTTTTAGTCCATAATAAATTTTGCCTATACAGTAGGTCTCTAGAATCTAAAAATGAGGAATACTTATTCGCATTATTTTGAAGTATTTGCGTAGGCGTTCCTATACGTTCATCTTTAATTCTAAAATTATATTCCAGTAAGGAAGTTTTTGACATGGTGTACTTCAGCTCTACATCTGCTCTATACTGCTTTGGCCTTTTGGTAATCAACGTATTATCGCTAGTACTAAAATTTTGATTATTGATTTGATATTGGTTTTCAAAATAATTGTTAGCAAATATTTTATCCTGTAAATAATACAAATTTGTTTTAACGCTCCATTTTTTTCCAATTTTAAAAATACTACTGTAATTTCCAAATAACTGATTGTTTACATTGGTGCGCGTTGTACCTAAAACATTCGAAAATTGACTTTCTGATATTATTTTTTTACCGGTAACATTGCTTTCCTTCAAATCCTCTGCATTGAGATTAAATCCGACATAATCAAATGGAGAACTATTGACTCCAATGTTATTGTAATTTAAAGTCCCAAAAGATTTAAACTTTTTAGTAATACCTAAAACAGTCACATTATCTTGATGAACTGCCTTTCCTCCCTCAAACAGACCTCCACCGTAACTTAGATCGCCAGAAAAACTGACCTTTCCTTTTTTGAGTTTTAAATTCAAGGATACTTTACCATCTTGCTCTATTCCTTTTAATAAAGGATTTTCGCTGTAATTATCAACGGCTTGCACTTGGTCCACCATATCAACATTGATATTCTTTGTCCCTAGTGTGTAATTAGACCCAAATAGATTATCGCCTTCAAGAGTAACCGTTTCAACGGATTTACCTTTGTATTTTATTTGCCCTGATTTACTGTCTACCTCAATACCGGGGAGTTTTTTTATAATCTCTTCAATTTTGCGCTCAGTTCCATTGCTGTAAGCGCCTACGTTGTACTTTACCGTGTCCTCTACAACTTCAAATGGTTTTTTCTTGGCTACAATCACAACCTCTTTTAGTACTATATTTTTATTCTTCTCCAAAACAAGATTAAAAACGTACGATTTTGCAGGGATAGGCTTTTCTAATGAAATACTTTGAGTGGTATATCCATTTGATCTAACCTCTATAACTAAGCTTTGATACTCTTTCTTTAATGAAAATGAAAATATTCCGTTGCGACTCATATTAAACTCTTTTATAGAATTTAAATTTGTAGCTTCTTTGAATAATAGGGTAGCATTGGCTATTCTATGATTGTTGTTATCTGAAATAGTACCGCTAATATTTTGGGAATAAAATTTTGAACAGAGACAAAATAATACGCAGAAAAAAATAAATTTCATATTTAATTATAAATGATGCGCGTTATTTTTTTGAATTTTCTTCCTTTTCAAACTCTTTGTCAGCAGTATAATCAGTATCATTATCTTCAATATAACGTTGTATTTGCATTCTAGGAGTAATAATCGAGAAACCAGGACCCTTTTCTGTTGCATATTTACTGGCCGCTATCGCTTTTTGTTTGTATAAAGCCTTAAACTCAGACCAAGTAAGGAATTTATCCAATTGAAAAGGATTTTCAGGCATTTTAAATTCCGAGGAAACATTTTTTACACTCATTCCTACTGCCTCCCAACTTACATATTCGTCCGAGGATTTTACTGCTAATATCAACCCCGGTAAGTTCCCAAATTTCCATGGCCCTGCATCTGGCAGTACTGCAGTAAACCAAGCCTCATAAGATCTTCCTCTAAATGATGTAATTGCCAGTTGACAGGAATAACCTAAAATAATCTTAGTCTGTTCCTTTATGTCCCAATTGAATATATTTAACGAATCTTTTTGGACAAAAAAACGCATATCGATAATATCCTTTAAAAACATTTCATTTGTACCATAATTTTTATAAACTGTTTCAAGATTTCTCCCTTTGGGCTTCCAATTAATAATTCCATCATTGGTTGGCCTCTCTTTCAAATTTTCATTTTCAACCTTCTCATCATATATAGAAACTTGGTGGTCCGGTACAACAATCATATCATAATCTGCTTTAAACGTAACTTGTTTTGTTGCGTTCCCCCTAACCACATAATTGTACTGTACAGCAATCATTTGTATAGAGTCTTGCTGCGCCCAGCAGGGAATTAAAAACAAGAAAAAAAATAAACCTATAAATTTCTTTTTCATAAACTAAAAATTAAGAGGCTTAAGAAAAAGCCTCTTTGTTATTAAATTATTATATAAATTAGTTTTCAGATAAATATTTATCCATCATCCTAATATACTCTTGAGCCATTCGATTTGCCGCAGCAAGACAATCTAGTTGTGCATCAAAAGAGCTGTCTCCGGATCCAACTGCACGAAGCGTTTTCACTAATTTGCCGTAATAGTATACATCTGCATGACAAGTCGCATCTGCGAACACATATTTAACATCTGTAGAATTATCTTCATTTAAAGCTCCATTGTTAAAAAGCTCTGTTTTATCTACTTTTTGAGTAACTACTAGTGTTTGTTTAACTGGTTTTGCAAATGAGAAAAAACTCATGCAAATAAAGGTAAGACAAAAAAATACATTTTCTATTTTATTTAATTTTTTGGTTAGAATAAATAGATTCGACTTGCAGACTCTCTGCCATTAAGGACGAAAACTTGAGGAACATATTTTTGGCTTATTTGTTCCGCCCCGTCAACATTATCATAGATAAACATCCTTGCAAGGTTAGCTTTTAATATTCGCGACTATTTTAAAGCTAATATTTGTTCAATATCAGGTTGACTAACTGAGTAACAGCTACTGATCATTTCAAATTTAAACAAAAAAAAAACGATTTAACTTACAAATAAACTTTTTTAACAATATTTTAACAAGTAAAAAGAGTAGTTAACTGAAAATCAAAAATACTACTTCAGGTTCATGATGAACTTGTTATTGATGTTCATAATAGCGAGTTAGAGAAAATTCAACCGATGATTAAGCACGAGATGGAAAATGCTTTTAAGCTCGAAGTTCCGCTAGTTGTAGATCTAGGTATGGGGAAAAACTGGTTGGAGACGCATTAATGAGCTAGCATATCACTTTTCAAAAAAGATTGACTTAAAATTGAAAATCCATCAGACAAAAAAACTGATGGATTTTTTAATTTAACCATAAGGATAGATATTATGAACTCTACCTTAATTTAAGGTCTGTTTTCTATATCTAAAAAACGTATCAGTCCAAAATATTACCAAACCTAATGGCTGCAAAAAGACAAGTAATAAAACTATAATTAATTTGGACGTAGAAGATAAAGACTGATTCTGTATTACCTTAAACAAAGTGTAAACCCAAAAGACCAGATAAAAAACCACTAGACAAACAAAAAACATCTCAATCATAATCAATAAATTTAAAGTTAATTAATTCCACCAACTGCAAGAAGTTGAGCATGACATCGTTACCGTTGTAATGCATACATGGCTATCAACAACACAAGACGTATCCGAACCCACTATAATACAATCTGAATTCCCATCGCTAATATACTCTTGGGTGTCCATTGAGGCTCTTAGTTTTGATCCACTACCAGTTAATCCAACACCTGACTCAAATTTCAAACATCCACTAGCGGTTTTATTAGCTATTGAGGCTGCAACTTTCTTAGTGACATCAGAATTAAAACGCTTTGCATCAATGTCATACAGTTCAATATATACAGATACTAAATTACTAAAAACTAATGTATTATCAGTGCTCATTTTTGTAAAAAAATCTTCATTAATTAGAAATTTCTCATCATCGATTTGAAAGAAAGTTTCATCACGTATATCATTTTTTAAAAATTTATAAGTAACGTTATCAATAGTTGTTTTAAGAACAACTCCGTCTTGCACCACATCAATATAATAGTAGCTTTTTAAATATTTGTTAACAGTAGATAAATCGTAATTCGAAGTTGTTACTTTAAAACTATTCACACTAATTTTTTCTACTGATAAATCATAAACCGCAAAATTTGCAACATATGGGGTAAGATTTGTTTTTTTAACAAATTCCTCTAACTGATATTTACTAGATATTACTTCATCTTTTTTGTAATTATCTGACGAACATTGAACTAAACAAAAGCTCAATGTAGCAATAAAAATGGGATAAAATTTAAAATTTTTCATATGGCAATTAATTCGACTTGCAGACTCTCTGCCATTAAGGACGAAAACTTGAGGAACATATTTTTGGTTTATTTGTTCCGCCCCGTCAACATTATCATAGATAAACATCCTCGCAAGGTTAGCTTTTAATATTCGCGACTATTTTAAAGCTAATGTTTGTTCAATATAAGGTTGACTAACTGAGTAACAGCTACTGATCATTTCAAATTTAACAAAAAAAAAAACGATTTAACTTACAAATCAATTATTTTAACAATATTTTAACAAGTGAAAAGAGTAGTTAACGGAAAATCAAAAATACTACTTCAGGCTCATGATGAACTAATATTTGACGTACACAATAGTGAATTAGAAAAAATTCAACCGATGATCAAACACGAAATGGAAAACGCCTTTAAACTTGATGTACCTTTAACCGTTGAGCTGGGTATGGGTAAAGATTGGCTGGAAGCGCATTAGTCAATTAAAAATTATAACTAAAGATTCGTGAAAATAAAAAATCCATCTGCAGATTAAAATTGCAAATGGATTTTTTTATGTTTTAAATATCCTTACTTATAACTACCCTTTTCTAGTAGACTCTCTCTCTTTCAGTTTAGTTTTAATAACAACTGTTTCATAAGGAATATTTTCTTCTTTAGATTCTAATCTGTCAATAAGTAACTTAGCAGCTACTTCGCCAATTTCGACTCCGTGTTGACTTATGGTGGTTAAACTTGGTGTCAATCTTCTTGAAGCAAGAATACCATCTGCAAAACCTATTATAGAAAGTTCCTCAGGAATTTTATATCCTTTCTTTAAGCCCATTTTTAAAGCTGCGACAGAGTCATTCTCTTCTAAGGCAAAAACACCATCAATGGCATTATTATCAAAAACAGCATCAATTTTACTTTTCAAATCTTCTTCTGAATCCGTACGAAGAATTATATTTTCATTAATTGGAATATTATTATTCTTTAACGCTTTCAAATATCCCTCAGCTCTTAATTTTCCAACACTCAAATTATCTACAGAAGACAACAAGGCAATATTTTTGCATCCCAAATCAATTAATCGCTGCGTAGAATTTAAAGCAGAATCAAAGTCGTCAACAATCACTTTGTCACATTCAATACCATCCGCAGTTCTATCAAACATAACTATAGGAGTGCCATCATTGATAATTGCCGAAAAGTGATTGTATTCATGCAGTTTTTGCGCTTCTTCAGACACTGATAAAATAAATCCGTCTATCGTACCATTACTCAACATTTCTAGGGTATGCGCTTCCTTGTCCATGGATTCATTAGAAATACACATAATAACGTTATATCCTTTTTCATCTGCTACTTTTTCGATACCGCTAAACACTTTGGCAAAAAAGGAATTAAGAATATTGGGAATAATAACCCCTATTGTTTTTGTTTTTCGGTTTTTAAGATTTAAACCAATCACATTGGGTTTATAATTTTTAAGCTTTGCATATTCCTTAATTTTAATTTTTGTCTGATCACTAATTTCAGGACTATCATTAAGTGCTTTTGAAACTGTAGAAACAGAAACGTTAAGTTCTTTTGCTATTTGTTTAAGAGTTGCTTTGACTTTCATAATTAAGGTATGTGTTGACTTTATTAGCAATTTATTAGAAATCCATCTTACTATACTAAATATATGGTTTTCTTTGATTGCAAATAGCTATTTTTACGCTAATGGCTTTTTATTGCTATTTCGCAATATAAAAATTTTATTTCGATAACAAAAGTAATATAAAAATAGAAAGTCGCCATATTGTATAATTGTAAAAGATAACTAATCCGAGGCACATCAAATATCCATTTGATAATCAGGGATAAGGCGAGATAAAATTATTCTTTTAAGCTATTTGTATTTAAAATAATTAATTGTACTTTTGCATCCCCTTTAATGGGGATGGAATGTTTAATTAAAATAATATTATGGACGCATTAAGCTACAAAACAAAATCAGCAAGCAAAGCCACCGTTACAAAGGAGTGGATTGTTGTAGATGCTGATGGGCATAACTTAGGTCGTCTTGCATCAAAGGTCGCAATGATTCTTAGAGGTAAGTACAAACCAAGTTACACACCGCACGTTGACTGTGGGGATAACGTAATCGTTATCAACTCAGAGAAAATCAACCTTACAGGTAACAAAATGGACGAGAAAATCTACATGCGTCACACAGGTTACCCAGGAGGGCAAAGAACTTTAACTGCTAAAGTATTGCAATCAAAAAACCCTGCATTACTAGTAGAAAAAGCTGTAAAAGGAATGTTACCAAAGAACAAAATTGGTGCTGAACTTTTTAGAAATTTAAATGTTGTTGTAGGTTCAGAGCACAAACAAGGTGCACAAAAACCGAAAACAGTTAACCTAAACGATCTTAAGTAATGGGAGTTATTCACAAAATCGGTAGAAGAAAAACCGCTGTTGCACGTGTTTATGTTTCGGAAGGAACAGGAGTAATCACTGTAAACAAAAAAGAATTCGCAACTTACTTCCCAACGGCTACTTTACAGTACAAAGTAATGCAACCAATGTCTATGACAGAGAATGCAACTAACTTTGATGTAAAAGTAAATGTTTACGGAGGTGGTTCAACTGGACAAGCAGAAGCTGTAAGAATGGCACTAGCACGCGTTATGTGTGAAGTAAATCCTGAATACAGACTAATCTTGAAACCAGAAGGTTTATTGACAAGAGATCCAAGAATGGTTGAACGTAAGAAATTCGGTCAGAAGAAAGCTCGTAAGAAATTTCAATTCTCGAAACGTTAATATTGCCTGTCTTGAATACATTTATTCAAGACTTATTGAGTTTATTATTGAATTTAAAACAATGTTGTTGTTGCCTACCGAGGTAGGAATTAGTTTAGCATCTAAATGTATTTAGCCGAGCAATCGCCATTTATACATTGCTAATCAACAGAACGTAAACTAGTACAAAAAATGTCAAACAAAGTAGAAGTAAAAGAATTACTAGAAGCAGGTGTCCACTTCGGTCACATGACTAGAAAATGGGATCCAAATATGGCTCCTTACATTTATATGGAACGTAATGGTATTCACATTATCAATCTATATAAAACTGCAGCAAAAATTGAAGAGGCTAATGAAGCCTTGAAAAAAATCGCTGCATCAGGTAGAAAAATACTATTCGTAGCTACCAAAAAGCAAGCAAAAGACATCGTTGCTGAAAAAGCAAAAGCTGCAAACATGCCTTACATTACTGAAAGATGGCCTGGTGGAATGCTAACTAACTTCGTGACTATCCGTAAAGCCGTTAAAAAAATGGCTACTATTGATAAAATGAAGAAAGATGGTACATTCATGACCCTTTCTAAAAAAGAGCGTTTACAAGTTGATCGTCAGCGTGCTAAATTAGAGAAAAATTTAGGTTCAATTTCTGATATGTCAAGATTACCAGCTGCATTATTTGTAGTGGATATCAAGGCTGAACACATCGCAATAAAAGAAGCTCAAAAATTAAACATTCCAGTTTTTGCAATGGTTGATACTAACTCTGATCCTCGTGAAGTAGAGTTTGTAATTCCATCAAATGATGATGCTTCTAAATCAATCGATAAAATTTTAACTTTAGTAACAGCTGCAATAGTTGAAGGACTTTCTGATAGAGGTTCTGATAAAGAAACTGATGCAACTGAAAAAGCAGCTCCGGCAGCTGAAAAAGTAGCTCCAGTAGCAACTGAAACAGCAGCCCCAGCAGTAACTGAAACAGCAGCTCCGACTGCCGATACAGTGGCTCCAGCAACTGAAGAATAAAACAATATTTAAATTCCAAATTTTAAATTCCAAATTCCCGCAATAAAATTAGAAACAATAAGTTGATAATTTATTACAATTGGGATTTGGAATTTAGGAATTGGAATTTTTACTTTTAACCTTATAAACAAACACAACATGGCAACAATAACCGCTGCAGACGTAAATAAATTAAGAACAGCTACAGGTGCTGGAATGATGGATTGTAAAAAAGCATTAGTGGAAGCTGATGGTGATTTCGATTTAGCGATTGAAAACCTACGTAAAAAAGGACAAAAAGTAGCTGCAAACCGTTCAGATAGAGAATCTACTGAAGGCGCTGCAATTGCTGTTGTAAACGCTGATAAAACTGCTGGTGTAGTTATCACATTAAACTGTGAGACAGACTTTGTAGGTATGAATGAAAGCTTTGTGAAGATGGCTACTGAAATGGCTAATCAAGCATTGCACTTTGATAGTAAAGAAGCATTTTTAGCTTCAGATTTCAACGGAATCACTATTGCCGATAAATTGATCGAGCAAACAGGAGTTATCGGAGAAAAATTAGAAATCAGAACTTTCGACAAATTAGAAGGTGCTTTTGTAGGATCTTATATCCACTCTGGAAACAAGATTGCTACTTTAGTTGCATTATCTAAAAATATTGAAGGTGCTGAAGAAGTAGCTAGAAACGTATCTATGCAAGCCGCAGCTATGTCTCCGATTGCTCTAGACGAATCTGGAGTTGATGCTGTAACTATCGAGAAAGAAATCGAAATCGCAAAAGATCTATTGCGTCAAGAAGGAAAGCCAGAAGCAATGTTAGACAATATCGCTAAAGGCAAACTAGCTCGTTTCTTTAAAGACAATACCTTGGTAAACCAAGATTATATTAAAGACAGTAAATTGAGCGTGGCCAACTACGTGAAATCTTTAGATAAAGATCTTATTGTAACCGGTTTCAAAAGAGCTGCTTTAGGATAATCTATTCTAAACTTTATATTAAATCCCATTTTGTTTATAACAAAATGGGATTTTTCAATTAATACTACAATGAATAATTAACTCCTAGCATAAGATAACCTGGCATAATTGACACCCTAGATTCAGTAAAAAACCCTTGAGTATAGGAAGTCGCTATAAGCCGATTATTATTTAGATTCAACATATTACTACCTTTGAATATTAGTTTTAAATCTTTAGCAACTACGTACTCTACATTCGAATTAAGAAAAAACATAGTATTAGTGTTAAAACCAGAATCTTGCTTATCTACAACAAAACCAAGATCCCATTTTAATTTGTTCTTGTTTTTACCGCGCAACGAAAAACCAAGCTGATGATTTATCGTAACATTACTAAAATCATTCCGTTGTTGCTCTATCCTTCTCTGACTATAATTATAATCAAAACCAAACTGAATATCTGAATTTTTGAAATTAGAAATCACTTTAATCTTACTGGTAAAGTTGTTTGATGAAAAGTCATAATTAATGCCACTGAATTGAGAAGAACCACTTCCATTTAAATAAAACAAAGTGGTTTTAATAGACAAAGGTAGCCGTTTAAATTTCAAATCATAAGCTAGCACCGCTCTTAAAGACTTACTCCCCTCCGAATTGAATAGCTGGCTTTCTATATAATCAGAGGCATAGTTTATATTATTTGAAATAGAATTCTGTTCGTTGCTGTACGAAAGCATTGAAAAAAGAACACTATTAGTCTTAGTATTAATACTAAAATATTGTAGCGAATAATTATTCTTGGGTATTATTTTAGAGAAATCTACTAAACTAGTTCTGAATATAGTTTGAAAATCAAAAATCATACTAGCGTCTTGGATCTGTAACACGGTTGGTAATTGATGTTCTAAAGCGTAATTAAAAGTGAGTTTATTGAATCCAGAAAAATTATATATCAAACTCAAATTCGACTCGTATCGTGAAAACGTATTTTGTGATTCTTGAAATGTACTGTTGACTTTCGTACTATTTAATCCAATAAGTGACTGGAAATTGGAAGTCCAGTTTTTAAACCAGGATAACTTAGACTCTACCGACTGATTCTTTAAATTAAAAACGGAATTATAAGAAGAATTTTGAAAAATAGTGTTCTCTATTGCAGTATTATGAGTCAACAAATTTAATTTTAAAGTAAAGGTATTCGATTTTTTTGACAGCGAAAACAAGTTATAAAAGCCAAAACTTCTGTCTTGGTTTTTACTCTTTTGATTAAGCACCTCAAAACCAGAATCAAATAGCTTCTCTTGTGAAAACAAATCTAAAGACTGCTCGCTTAAATCTGAGCTTTGCTTTACTAATATCTTATAGTCAATCGTTTTTAACAACAAGGTTTTCAATTTAAAAACTTGCGCAAAGCTTAAATTAGTATTGCTTTTGATATAATTAATTTGATTGACATTCCTTAATAGTTCCTGATTGTCTTCATCTGAATTTGGAGTTAAGCCAGCAACATAGGATAAAAAAGTAGTTTTAGATTTATTGAATTCCCATTTAAAGGCGGAATTATTTAAGGAATAAGAACCTTTTTTGTCTTCAAAAAATGAAATTTGATTATCGCTATCTCCTATATTAGTTTGTGTTTTGTTATTCTCTTCCATTAAATTCGTCTTATTAAAAATAGGAGAAAAGGTTATTTTTGCACGTGGAGAAATCAAACTGGTATAAGTGAGTCCGATAAAGCTGTTTTTCTTTTCTTTATTAAGACTGTTTGGATTAAGGAAAGAAGGAACCTCAAGCTCTTTAGACTCACTACCCTCATTATCAATGTTAGAAGCTACTCTCATTTCCCTGTAATCCTCTAGCGATATCGGAGTCTTTCCTATTGTATTGTAATCCGATAAGATAGCCAGATTACCCTTTTTAAAAAATTTAAAAGAATTAGAGTGAAAACGAAGGGCATTATTGATTCCATAACCAATTTCAACATCAGAAACCCACTTATTTTTATAGTTGTCTTTCGTATGAAGATTCAAAGCAATGCCCTTATACGCGCCATCGGCTAATGCAAAACCAGAATAATTTGTCAATAAGTCAATCCCTTCTATCATTTCGGCATTGATGTTCTGGGTTGCCATCTGATGTTTATTCCCGAAGAACTCATTCCCATCGATAAGTACATTATTAATTTGTTGGCCTTTGTACAGTACTTTACCATCTAAATCTACCTCAAGTCCTGGAAGTTTTTTTATAACATCCTCAATTTTGTTTTCGGTTCCATCAACAATTGCTTTTAAATTATAGGAAATAGTATCTCCCTTAATCCGCATTATTTTAGGCCTACTTGTAATCACTACATTTTGAAGCTGATTCATTTCAGGCAGCATTACAAAACTTAGGGTTACACTTTCTTTAACTAGCACGACTTTCATAATAGAGGTATAACCAAGCTTCTTAATATTGAAGACATAGGTGCCAGAAGGTAGCTCCTTATCAAAAACACCCTCGCTATCAGTTGTCCCAAAAACAATTTGATTATCCTCTTTACTTACTATTACAATCGCTCTAGAAACAGCGAATTTGTTTTCGTCGGAAATCTTAATACTTATCGTATTTTGTGAAAAGAGTATAACTGGGAAGAAAAGAAAAAATAAATATTTCAAATTCACATTTTATAAAAAATTAGCAATCAAAGCTTGGTTCATTTTCACTTTTACAGCTTTACCATACGTATGTCCATAATTATATTCTAAAACGACACCATTTACAAAAGGAAGCTTATTAGGGCTTGCAATTACTTTCAGTTCTTTGGTAAAATACACGACCAACTGCAGATCATTAAATTGACCTATCGCTTCATAACATGTATAACCTATTATTACTTTTTTCTTATTGGTGAAAATCCATTCTACTATTGGTAATTTTTCAGTCTGTAGGTTATTGTTCGTTTTTTCTATGTAGGTATTTGTTTTATAATCCTTAATCAATTTTACTGAACGGTATTGTCTTGATACAGACAAATTCTTTGCAAAAAAAACTTTCCCTTCAGTTCCATTTGCATCAATTATCCCTTTGTTCGTTTCTTCTTTTTCCTGAGGTTTAATTTCAAAATAAACTTTATCACCTTGAATGGTCATAAACGATTCCCCTTTAATACTTTGAAGTTGTTTAAGTGCACTTGCTCTTATATAAGCTGGAAGGCCTTTCAATGCGTCTTCTTTAAGATTAGTATGCGTTTCGTATAAAATTGCAATAGCTTTTTGCGCATTAATCTGGAAAAAGCCCAAACTAATCAGTATAACTAATAGACCCTTTTTTACTTTTACTTCCATTTTATTTATCTGCTTTAATGTGTATGGAATAGGTCTCGTGTTTCATTCCAGATTCATCTGTATAAGATGTAGGTTTTAGCGCTTCTAATTTCATCTTATTCAACTCTTTATCAGTAATAAAAGAAGCATTTACCGGAACTGTTTCTAACTGTAACTTTTTATCAAAAAACTCAATTTTGGTAGCATAGATGACTTTCTTTTTAGATTCGACACTCAAAATTAGCCCTGGAATTTCTTGCATATTAAAAGGACCATCGATAACAGGGATCTCCTGCGTGTACCAATACTGAATGGTATCATTTGCGGCAGTCAAGGTATAAGCTGATTTACAAGTATAGCTATCAATGGTTTTAATCTTTTCATCAAAGTGTAGTTCTTCTTTACTAAAAGGTTCTTCAAGATAATATTCTTTATCTTCTACTTCAGCACTTTTAATAATCACTTGATTTATAAAATCTTTCAAAACCCTAACTTTAAAAGGTTTAAATATAGTACCCATGTTTCTAGATGTTGCTGTATTCATCTCTTTTGATGCAATTACTTCTTTTTTCAGATTTACACTTTTAAACAACGAACCATCGCCATTATTAGTAAGTTCAAAATAAGTAGGAGCACTTAAAATCGTTCTAAATTCTTCCCTGTCACTTTCGGGAAGTTGATTAAAGAAAGTGTCACTGTATATTATTTTTTGTTCGTAAGTAACTTTAATGCTTTTTTGGGCAAACGAAATACTGAACAAAGGCAAACAGATAAATACTAAATAAAATTTCATGGCTAGATTTTTTAGTAAGGAGTGGTAAACCACTCCTTGATAAATAATTTTAAACATTTTAAGGAACTATAGCCGCAAAACCATCATCGCAAGTCACTAAAGTGGCTTTGTGAAAAGTTAATATCATCCCACCTTCACCATCACTTTCTGCGGATGTCCAACGAATAGTACTGGTTTCACATCCGTCTAAATTTTGATCAACTATAACCTCTGCATTAAATGGACTACTTAAATCAGTTGACATTTCAAAGTCGATTAACTCACTATTAACTTCTTTCTCGTCACCAAACGAAGTTAAAAAAAAACGATATAAACTAATAATTTTACTACAAAATTAAATAAAAACAAAGTAATTAACTTACACCCTAGTAAAAACAAGGGTTCTTAAACCTTTAAAAAAAGTACACTACACAAATAATAGCGTTTACTTATTATAATTACAGGAAAACAATAATCTCTTAAATCAGATCGAGGTAAAATAAATAGAACATCTAAAATCTTTAGATAAAGAGGGTATCGTTACCGGTTTCAAAAGAGTTGTTTTTAAGATAATATTAAAGTTTGATTTAAAATATAAAACTCCCTTTCAAGGCAATTTGAAAGGGAGTTTTTAATTAATATAAGAATAACAGTTCTACTATTAAATTAGCAATCCTAAAATCGATACTCCATTTTAAGCAACACATACCTAGGTACTAATTTATACTCTGTTTGTGAAATACTGATATCCGAAACACTATAGTTTTTGAAAGTTTGGGTATTTAAAAGATTATTTCCAGAAAGGAAAAAAGTGAGCTTATTTGGTTTCAACACATAACGAGCTTCGATATCTAAAAAATAATATTTATTGCTATCCTTATTTAAATTCCCAAAAAAGTATCGCTCTCCTTGTACTTGCAGGTTGAAATTATCATTCAACTGCATTGACAAATCTAAAAAACTCATATTGTCTGTAAAATCATTGGTAATAGTAGTTTTTACTTGATTATAATTCCATTTAGAACCAATATGATAATTAAAAAAACCTCTAAAGCCTGAGCGCAACTCCAAACCATAATCAGCATTAAAGTTTTTTACTTCTCTTAGATTAGAATTATTAACTATATTCTTAAAATTAGTTTTGCTTGCCCCCAAATTGACTTTTAAATTGGATTGAATCAGTTTAAAGTACCTATCAATACTGGAGGACAAGGAGACAAATTCTCTATCCTTGATAATGATTTTTTCGGACTGTGAATAATTTTGAGATATGGTACTATTGGTACTGTAAAAATCATTGTTTTTAGAATACAACAAAAATGAATTAGCAAAAAACTTGTCGCCCCAACTACCATAACTGTAATTTAAAATTGCAGAAGAGGAATTTAATTGATTAAAATCGTCCAGTCCTTTTGAAAGTGAGCGAAAACCTGTTTGCACAAAGCCCGAATATACATCCAAAACACCCGCGTTAGTAGTGTTGTGGGAGTAGCTTGTCATGATCTTATTCTTTTCATTTATCTTCCAGTCTAAACCTATTTTTGGAATGATAAAAAACGGACTTTCGTTTCTGCTAACGTCAAAATTTTCTAAGCGATTGAATAATTGATGAAAATCGGATTGAGTAAGAAGTGTGAAATTATTGATTTTAAAACGGTACTTGATAGAGGCATACAAATCCGTAGTTCCGAACGTTAAATTATTTTGATAGCCATCAGGAACCGATAAATTAGTTTGGTCATCACCTAATTTAAAACGAGTATTTAAATGGTCTAATCGAAACTGACCACCTCCCTTTAATTCTAGTAAATCTCCATTTTCCTTTTTGTCTAACAAATGACCTTCTATACCGGCGAACTGCATACTATTCTCCGAAAATTGCTTTGTATTTTTTGCATTCGCTACAAATAAATCTTGAAAAAGAAACTGATTAGCCGAATAATTTTGAGGTGTTTTCTCGTTGATGTACCTACCCGACAGCAGAAAAACTTTTTTGTCTTTATACTTATTCGTAAACACTATTTTTTGATCAAAGAGTTGGTTATTTGTATTGAGGCGCTCATTGAGTAAATCAGCATTAAATACTAAATCACTGCTATTTTTTTCGTTGGTTGTATTAAACTTCCCTGTGTATTCGAGTGTTTGGTTTTTAGTAATATCGTAGGTCAAATCTAGTTTTCCAAATCCAGTGATTTTAGTTTTTCTTCCTACAAAGTCTTCTGTGTTTTGAAAACTAGTCGTTCCTGCTGCGAAAGATTCAAAACTATTTCTAAAAAAATCATTTTCATCCGTATTCAAAAATCCCAATGCTTTTACTTTGACTTTATCTGAAAGTGTAAAAATACTATTCAGTGATAGCATCTCCGCATTGTTAAAATTGACTCTCTTTTGTTTCAAGTTAGGCAAGCCAGCAACCATACCTAATAACCTATTCGCACTCTGGTTGTCCCCAATACTACCAGGCTCATCAAACCGGAAAGGTCTCACCAACATATTAACATCTCCAACCGCATCAACACCTAAATTGTTGAGATTTGTTACAAAATAATACTTATTTTTTTTACCAAAATTCATTAAATTAGCTCTAAAATCATATCTGTTTTCTGAAATTAAACCATAGCCTCCAACAGCATTTCCAAACCATTGTCGCTTAAAATCTTCTTTTAAACTGAGATTCAACGCTACTTTATTACTATTTTCAATTCCTTTTAAGTGTTTGTTGTTGGAATACCGTTTTAACAATTCTATTTTATCAATAGGATTAACAGGCATGTTTTTGGTTAGGATTTTATATCCTTTTTCAAACATATCTTCGCCATCAATCATTACCTTCTCTACCTCTTGATTGCCAACTCTAATACTTCCATCAGCACCAACATTTACACCAGGTATTTTTTTTAATAAATCTTCTACTACTTGCTCATTTCCTTGAGCAAAAGAACTAGCATCAAAAATGATTTTATCCTCTTCTACAGTTATAGGTCGCAGTGTTTTAATCACAATTTCTTTTAAAGAAACAGGGTTTGGAAGAAGCTGTATATGTTTTTCGATATTCGTGTCTTCAGAAGAAATTTGAATATCAAAAACTTGAGGCTCGTAATTTAGCGCATTGATTACTATTTGGAAATCCCCCGTTTTATTAATTTTCAATACATAATTACCTGTATTATTGGAAATAGTGAAAGAGATTGTTCTTGAAGATTCTTTCAGTAAGACTGTCGCAATAACCGCCTCATTAGCAAGATTTGTAATTTTACCTGATACTGTTTTTTGGCCAAAAATAAATAGCGAGAAAAAAAAAGAAATGAAGAGACAAAAAAAATTATTCATGTTATTCCCATTCAAATTTTATCTCAATACCATTTCTACTAGGGTTTATTGTCTTCGTCTCAACACCTCTCGGCAATTGTGACATTACAGAGGATTCCATTTGCTTGTAACGCAAATTCGCATAATCCTTGATTACTATTATTTTAGCATTACTAGTTACAGGAAATACAACTTCGGACTTATCACTATAAAGTATAGCAGTTGCTTGCCAATTAAACCTTTTAGTTTCATCGTAAATTTCTAGAATTAAACCAGGCAAGTTATTAAATTTCCATGGTCCGTAATTCAATGGAATAGTAACATCATACCAAGCAATAAAATTCCTGCCTCTAAAAGTAGCGGTAGCTTAATTACAAGTAGACTCCCCTATTTTCTTCACTTCTTCGTGGCTAATGTCCCATAGCAATTCTGGAATAGTGTCATGAAGTAAATAGTCTTGATTTTTAAACTTTTCTGTTACTAAAAACGCTCTTTTATCACTTAAGGTTTTCACATAACGATCGCTTCCTTTTTCAACTAAACTTATTGTGTTGTCTTTGACCGTAGATCCTGCCTGCAAATCTCCTGTAAGAGTTACAAAAACAGAGGTGTTGTCAATTAAGTTGATTTCTAAAATGGCTTTCCTAGTATTTGGTATTTCCACATTAAAGTAAACATTATACAGCACCTTTGCAAAAGTTTGATTATCGCTTTGCGAATAAATAGTACTACTTATAAGTACAAAAAGAACAAAAGATAGATTTCTCATATTTTAATAGTAATAAAGGGTGGTATTGCAACCACCCTATTATTTTACGTTGTTAAAGCACCTATTTCATAAAGTGTTTGTATTGACTTAGCTGTCTTCTCACAGTCTTCTTGACTAGTTGCTGTAAGAGTGTGAATTCTAGTCCCTGTCGCTATTCCTTCGCTATTATATTGTGTTACATAAACTGTACATGCACCATCAAAAACAATAGAATTAAACTTTGAATAGTTTACATGATCTACAATAGCAGAATTAACCATTGTTGAAGTAGATAAAACATTTTCTGTGTTACTTCCCGATGCAAACGAAGTTAAAGAAAAAGCAACTACTAAAGTTGCACTTAATAAGAATTTTTTTATAACTTAAAAATAATTTGGTTATAACTTGCTAAACTATTTAACAAGTGTTTTAGGACGTACGAGTACAAATGGAAAAAAAACGAAACTACATAATAATTTTACTACAAAATTAAATGAAAACATGAAAAATAACTAACATCGCAGCAACAACAAGGATTCTTTTAATCCTTTGTGAAATAACACTTTGGCAAACCAAAATTATATTAAAGACAATAAATTGAGCGTGGCTAACTACGTAAAATCTTTAGATAAAGAGGGTATCGTTACCGGTTTCAAAAGAGTTGTTTTTAGGATAAATTATTCTAAACTTGATAGTAAATCCCGTTTCAAAGCAATTTGAAACGAGATTTTTCTTTTATATTTGAACAAACAAACCCAGAAAAATGGAAACTAAAACAAGATGTGACTGGTGTTTATCAAGTGAACTTTACAAAGAATACCATGATCAAGAGTGGGGAACTCCCGTGTATGATGACGCTACTTTATTTGAATTCCTGATCTTGGAAACTTTTCAAGCCGGACTGAGCTGGATTACTATCTTAAACAAAAGAGAAAACTTCAGAGCCGCCTTTGATCAGTTTGATTACAAAATTATAGCCCAATATTCTGAGGAAAAAGTACAGGAATTGCTTCAAAACGCAGGAATCATTCGTCATAGACTTAAAATTCATTCTGCCATTTCAAATGCAATTGCCTTCATGAAAGTTCAGGAAGAATTTGGCAGCTTCTCTAAATATATTTGGAATTTTACTAATGGGAAACCAATCATTAACAGCCCAAAAACACTAAAAGAGGTTCCCGCCACCACCCCACTTTCTGACAGCATCAGTAAAGATTTAAAAAAGCGCAGTTTTAAGTTTGTAGGTTCGACGGTCATTTATGCCTACTTGCAAGCAACAGGTATAGTTAACGATCATCTTACTGATTGTTGGAAAAGAAACCCATAAGCAGCCCTATTATATGCAGTAGCTTAGCTCAATTATCAACATGGTAAACAAATAATAAAACAAACAGCTTCTCATTAGTTTAAAATATAAAAGTTTTAAACCTGAATACTAAAACTAAAAAACCTACATTTGTTTCACACTTTAGGGGTGTCTACAACATGTAGGCTGAGAATTACCCTCTGAACCTGATCTAGTTCATACTAGCGTAGGGAAAAGTAAGAAGACTTCCATGTACATTTATGTACCATTGTAGCCATTCCTAAAGTATAACTATATACTAAATTCAAAAGGAATGGAACTTAAAATCAACAACCAAACGAAACAATTTACATCTGACAGCCTTACTGTTCAGACGCTTCTTGACTTGGAAATTCCCCTCAAACAAAACGGAATAGCCATAGCCATCAACAATACTATTGTCCCAAAAAAAGATTGGGATTTGCACTACCTCAGCGATACCGATGATATTCTCATCATCTCTGCAACCCAAGGAGGATAATCAGGCTGCTCAAGCGGGCTATTCGTTACAAGTCCGCAGCTAAAAACTTAAAAACATAGTCTTAGTAAAAGCTCCCTTCCGTCGCTTTTCTACGCCTTGTTTTTGAACGTTTTTCGCTTTACGGGCTTTCCACTACTATCCCTAGCAGAAAACTAGAACCCTAACACGTAAAGCACTAAAGAGGCACTCCAGTGCCTATCAACCAACGAAGATAATTCCGTCCAAATCCGCATTCAATAAACAAAAACCACAATACAAGAAACTGTAAAAGACACCAAAATGAACAAAGAAGAAAAAATCTCAAGAACACCATTTCCAAATTCAACAAAGATTTATGTCTCAGGGGAAATTCACCCAATAAAAGTAGCCATGCGCGAAATTAGCCAAGACGATACGAAAATGTCCAATGGTCGCATCGAAAAAAATCCGCCAATCACCATTTACGACACGTCTGGTCCCTTCACAGATCCAAATATTGAAATCGATATCCGAAAAGGCTTGCCACGGATACGGGAACAATGGATTCTTGATCGCAATGACGTAGAAGAACTGTCTGAAATATCTTCAGACTATGGAAAAGAACGTTTGAATGATGTTAAACTAAACGAATTGCGTTTTGAGTACCTACACAAACCCATGCGCGCCAAAAAAGGAGCTAATGTTTCCCAGTTGTATTATGCAAAGCAAGGACTTATCACTCCTGAAATGGAATACATTGCCATTCGTGAAAACCAACGTATTGAATTATTGCAAGAACAAACCAAAGCCATGCAATGCCAACACCCAGGCAATAATTTTGGTGCTAATACTCCTAAAAGCTACATTAGCCCGGAATTTGTAAGAAGTGAAATCGCCAGAGGCCGCGCCATCATTCCAAACAATATCAACCACCCCGAAAGCGAACCCATGATTGTGGGACGTAATTTCTTAGTGAAAATTAATGCTAATATTGGGAACAGTGCCGTTACCTCAACCATCGAAGAAGAAGTAGAAAAATCAGTTTGGGCTTGCCGCTGGGGCGCAGATACGATTATGGACTTATCTACAGGAAAAAATATTCATGAAACTCGAGAATGGATTATCCGCAATTCTCCCGTACCCATAGGAACCGTACCTATTTATCAAGCTTTAGAAAAAGTAAACGGAATTGCAGAGGATTTAACTTGGGAGATCTTCCGGGACACCTTAATCGAACAAGCAGAACAAGGGGTTTCTTATTTTACTATTCACGCAGGTGTGTTGTTGCGTTATATTCATTTGACCGCAGAACGCGTCACCGGAATTGTTTCTCGTGGCGGATCTATCATGGCAAAGTGGTGTTTATTTCATCACAAAGAGAACTTCCTTTATACCCATTTTGAAGATATTTGCGAAATACTAAAACAATACGATGTCGCCTTTTCTCTTGGAGACGGTCTACGTCCAGGATCGATTGCCGATGCCAATGACGCAGCTCAATTTGCCGAATTAGAAACGCTTGGAGAACTATCAAAAATAGCTTATGCCCATGATGTTCAAGTTTTTATTGAAGGTCCAGGACACGTTCCCATGCACATGATCAAAGAAAACATGGAAAAACAACTGGAATACTGTGACGAGGCCCCATTTTACACACTTGGCCCCTTAACTACAGATATCGCTCCGGGTTACGACCACATTACCTCTGCCATCGGAGCCGCAATGATTGGTTGGTACGGATGTGCTATGTTGTGCTATGTTACGCCAAAAGAACACCTTGGGCTACCTAATAAGAAGGATGTAAAAGACGGGGTGATTACCTATAAAATTGCGGCGCACGCTGCGGATTTAGCCAAAGGACATCCTGGTTCCCAATACCGTGACAATGCCTTAAGCAAAGCACGCTTCGAATTCCGTTGGAATGATCAATTTAATTTATCACTGGATCCAGATACTGCCAGAGAATTTCATGATGAAACGCTTCCAGCTGAAGGGGCAAAAGTGGCTCATTTTTGTTCTATGTGTGGGCCTAAATTCTGCTCTATGAAAATATCACAAGAAATTCGTGATGTTGCCGAAGCAGAAAAAGGGATGAAAGAGAAGTCAGAAGAATTTATAGAAGGCGGCAAAGAGATTTACAGCTAGAAAGAAGAGACTATTGATTTTAGAAAACAGATTTGGTGCATCGTTGCAGTCAATGATATCAGATCTGTTTTTCCATCATTTACTCTCTGTTCTGTTATCTAATATCTAAAATAAAAAGTATGATTATAATAACAAGTCCTACTGAAATAGCAAATGAAATCAGCCTCATCCATTCTTTGTTTAAGGAAGGGATGGCGTTGCTTCATATTAGGAAACCTGCTTTCTCAGCGGAAGAACTGAACACTTTTATAACTCAAATTGGACTAGAATACAGTAACCGGCTGGTGCTGCACAGTCACCATCATTTGGCGAAAGCCTTAGCAATTCATCGCGTTCATTTTACAGAATATAATCAGAAAGTAACAACTAAGAAACAATTAGAAACCTACAAAAAACAAGGGTATACTTTGTCGGCTTCTACCCATTGCATCGAAGATTTTAACGAATTAGATTACGCGTTTGATTATGCCTTTTTAAGTCCTGTTTTCACAAGTATTTCTAAAGAAAACTATCATCCAAAAACAGATTTATTCGACCAGATTAAAAAAAGAACTAATTATAAAACCAAGCTTATTGCTTTAAGCGGTATTTCAGTAGATAACATTCAACACACATTGAAAAGTGGCTTTGACAATATAGCACTTTTAGGAACAATCTGGACAAGTAACAGCCCAATAGAAAATTTCAAATCATGTCAGCAAATCGCCCTTTCGTATTAAGTATTGCCGGTTTTGACCCTACAGCTGGCGCAGGAGTTTTAACTGATATCAAAACATTCGAACAACATCGCGTGTATGGTTTTGCAATCACGACTGCTAATACTATCCAAACCGAAGATCAGTTTCTATCCATTCAATGGACAGAGATTGCTTTAGTATTGGATTCTATCGCAGTTTTGTTTAAAAGCTATCCCATTACAGCAGTGAAAATTGGTATTGTTCCCTCATTAGCATATTTGCAAGAATTAGTGCTAGCACTTAAAAGACTTTCGCCAAAAACAAGGATCGTTTGGGACACAGTTCTGAAATCAACGACCGATTACGACTTTCTCAATATCGAAAATGAAACCGTTTTGATTGAAATAGTAAAAAAAGTCGATTTGATTACGCCCAATTATCATGAAATGCTACAATTGTCTCCGGCAGAAACCAATGCTGAAAATACTGCAAAAATGCTGTCAGAATATTGTGCTGTTTTATTAAAAGGCGGACATCATCCTGAAGAAATTGGCGTCGATACCTTATATACAAATAAAGAGATCACCTCATTTTTACCTAAGAAATCATCTCTCTCAGAAAAGCATGGTTCCGGCTGCGTTTTATCGTCTGCTATCGCTTCTAACCTTGCTTTAGGACACGATTTAATAACTGCCTGCTCACTCGCTAAGGATTACATCGAAACCTATTTGCAATCAAACCCAACTAAATTAGGATACCATCATGTATAATAAACTACAATACATTTCACAAGGAAACACCGTTGAGGCGCAATTGCTTAACATTCAAAAAGCAGTAGATAACGGTTGTAACTGGATACAAATGCGCTTTAAAACTAAAAATACCACTGACGTCGTTACTTTAGCGAAAGCCGTAAAAGAAATCTGCAACGACTATAAGGCTATTTTAATCATCAACGACAATGTCTATCTCGCTCAAGAGATTGCGGCAGACGGTGTACATTTAGG
This sequence comes from Flavobacterium sp. ACAM 123, assembly GCF_000264055.1. Lineage (GTDB taxonomy): Bacteria > Bacteroidota > Bacteroidia > Flavobacteriales > Flavobacteriaceae > Flavobacterium. Next base: position 40,518 of record NZ_AJXL01000011.1, read on the forward strand.
ACTCACAGATATGGATATTCCCGAAGCCAGAAGAATTTTAGGCACCGGTAAAATTATAGGTGCAACAGCAAATACTTTTGAAGATATTTTAACTCATGTCAGTAATAGAGCAGATTACATAGGACTTGGTCCGTTTCAGTTTACCACAACCAAGCAAAAACTGAGTCCAATACTTGGACTTGACGGGTATCACTCTATTCTACAAAAACTGAAACGACAGCAAATTGAAATTCCTATTTATGCCATCGGTGGCATCACAGCCGCAAATGTTGCGCCCTTAATGGAAACTGGTATATATGGAATAGCGGTTTCAGGCCTATTAACACACAGCGACAATCCAACTGAATTAATCACACATCTAAACGAAAAATTATATGTCACTATTTAAAATCGGAGATCTATCCTTAGCATCTCGTTTATTATTAGGAACGGGGAAATTTGGTTCCAGCCAAGAAATGGAAGAGGCAATTTTAGCTTCGGGAAGCGAAATGGTTACGGTAGCATTAAAAAGAATCGATTTAGAAACGGAAACAGATGCGATTATATCACATCTCAAGCATCCTCATATTCATTTGTTACCCAATACCTCTGGCGCCCGAAATGCGAAAGAAGCGGTTTTTGCAGCGCAACTAGCAAGAGAAGCATTAGAAACGAATTGGCTAAAACTTGAAATTCATCCCGACCCAAAATACCTGATGCCTGATGCCATAGAAACGCTGAAAGCAACAGAGGCATTAGCTAAATTAGGCTTTATCGTTTTACCCTACATTCATGCTGATCCTGTTTTATGCAAACATTTAGAGGAAGCGGGAACAGCAGCAGTGATGCCACTAGGTTCCCCAATAGGGAGTAATAAAGGACTAAAAACCATAGACTTTTTAGAAATTATTATCGAGCAAAGCAAGGTTCCTGTTATCATAGATGCTGGAATAGGATCTCCTTCAGACGCTGCAAAAGCAATGGAACTGGGAGCAGATGCTGTACTTGTAAATACTGCTATTGCAGTTGCCGGAAACCCAAAACTAATGGCAGAAGCTTTTAGAATGGCGGTTATTGCTGGACGCAAAGCCTATGAAGCTAAATTAGGGGCGCAATACAAACAGGCCATAGCATCTAGCCCTTTGACGGGATTTTTGTCTGATTAAAGTATGTGCAATAGCACGCAGATTCAACTGATTTGAGCAGACAAAAAACACTGCTTTTTTTGAAAGAAATTGATTGTTTTTAAATAACAGAAAACGACACACCATTAAAAATCAGAAGAGCTATTTTCAAAGTGTACGATACATTGGGGCCGAGTTTATTTGAAGCTGTTTATGCACGTGCTTTATATTATGAAGTACCTAAAATGGAATTAAAAGTTCAACGACAGCGCGCAATCACCATTACTTAAGAAGACTTCATTTTAGATGTTGCTTCTAGAATCGATTTATTGGTTGAAGACAAAGTAAGTATTGAATTAAAATCCATCGAAGACTTAGCGCCAATTTACGATAAACGAATTATTTAAAACTAACTGATAAAAGACTCGAAATACTTGTCAATTTCAACACCACAACAATTCTAAATGATAGTAAACGCTTAGCAAATCAGCTCTAAAAAATATCAGCGAAACCCTGTCAAATCTGCATCCAACAAAAAATATTTTTTTGCAATAAATAAAAAATAAAATGAACACATTTAAATCCGTTTTTGAACAATACAATTGGGATGACATCCAATCTAAAATTTATGGCACTACAACAAATCAGGTCGAGCAAGCACTCGCCAAAACCAAAAGAAATCTAGATGACTTTTTAGTACTGATAGCTCCTGCTGCACAGCCCTATCTTGAGCAAATGGCTCAGGAATGTCATGAACTAACTAAAAAGCGTTTTGGCAAAACGATTCAAATGTTTGCCCCTTTGTACTTAAGCAATGAATGCCAAAACATATGTACCTATTGTGGTTTTAGCTTGGATAATAAAATCAAAAGAAAAACCCTAATGGATTCAGAGATTAGACAAGAAATAGCAGTCTTGAAAAATCTAGGGTTTGACCATGTTCTGTTAGTCAGCGGCGAAGCAAATCATACTGTAAACATCAATTATTTTCTAAACGCTATTGACGTTATCAAAAATGATTTTTCGACTATATCTGTTGAGGTACAACCGCTCACACAAGAGGAATACGAGCGCTTGCATAAAGCAGGAGTTCATTCTGTTTTAGTATATCAAGAGACCTATCATCAGGAAGTGTATAAAAAATACCATACCAAAGGAAAGAAATCTAACTTCGATTATCGACTAGACACCCCTGACCGGATTGGTAAAGCGGGTATTCACAAGATAGGTTTAGCTGCATTATTAGGTTTAGAAGACTGGCGCACCGATAGTTTTTTCAACGCCTTGCATCTAGATTACATGCAAAAAACCTACTGGCAGACTAAGTATTCTGTTTCTTTCCCTCGTTTAAGACCTGCAGAAGGAACTGTAGCCCCTAATTTTATAATGGACGACAAGGATCTGACCCAGCTCATTTGCGCCTATCGTTTATGGAATGAAGATTTAGAAATATCACTATCAACCCGAGAAAAGGAAAAATTCCGAGATAATATTATTCATATAGGCATTACAAGCATGAGCGCTGGATCTAAGACTAACCCCGGTGGCTATGCAGTTGATCCACAATCCTTAGAACAATTTGAAATTAGTGACGAACGTTCGCCAAGTGAAATAGCAAAAGTCATTTCGAATGCTGGATATGAAGTAGTTTGGAAAGACTGGGATCGTAGTTTTAGTAGCTAATTATTGGCTTTGATCTTCCTCTTCACATATAAAAACAACAACCTTTAAAGACTGTCCCTCCGCTTAAACTAACATCGAATTCTAGGAGCAACGCAATAAGAAAACCGCAGCAACCAATTAATCACTAAGGACAAAACATGAGTGTAGTACAAGATTTTTTACGATACAATAGACAGGTAATCCTACCAGAAATAGGTGATGAAGGACAACAAAAGTTAAAGAAAGCTAGCGTTCTTGTCATTGGTGCTGGTGGTTTAGGCTGTCCCGTTTTACAATATATAGCTCCCGCTGGGGTGGGAACTATTGGGATTGTCGATTTTGACCTGATTGAAATTCACAACCTACACAGACAAGTTCTGTATACGGAGAACCAAGCAGGATTACCAAAAGCCACGACAGCTAAGACCACAGTTGAAAAACTGAATCCACTGATTAAAGTGATAGCATTTGAAGAAAAACTTACTATTGAGAATGCTTCTCATATCATTTCACAATTTGATATCGTAGTCGATGGTTCTGATAATTTTACTACTCGGTATTTAGTGAATGATACTTGTGTGGCTTTAGGCAAAACGGTGGTATATGGAAGCATTCTGAATTTTGAAGGCCAACTTGCAGTTTTTAACCACCAAGGAAGCAAAAATTTACGTGATTTATTTCCAGAGCCGCCAAGCGCTAAGGATGTGCCTAATTGTAATTTTAACGGCGTGTTAGGAACATTACCAGGGATGATAGGTACGATGATGGCGCATGAAACTTTAAAATTAATTATTGGATTACCAACTTTGAAGAATGAGTTGGTTTTGTTTAAAACTTTGGATTGGAGTTTTGTGAAGTTGAATTTTTAGTGCGTAGACTAAAAACAATGGCAAGCCGATGATACAGATCAAGTCATATCTTTTGTTTACCAGAAATATTTTTTCTTGAATAATATACGAACTATTATTTTCAAAATCCGTAGTGCTTTTGCCCCAGATGGCAGTGGAAAGCCCGGACTGAAAAAACTATTTTTTCTAAGTTGAAAAGAGCGACCAGCAGGAAGCTCCTTTAAGACTTTAGAAAAAAGGTTTTTAAAGGAGGACTTGTAACGCACAGCTGGAATAGGCCCTAATCCTTCTCTTGAAGTAACTCCATGAATTCAGTACGGTCAATTTCTCTACAACCTAAGCTTTCTAAATGAGGATTATAGACTTGGCAATCAACCAAGCTATAATTTTCTTTTTTCAATTGGTTAACCAAAGCAATAAAAGCCACTTTGGACGCATTTGAGACTTTAGAAAACATACTTTCCCCGCAGAAAACACGACCTAAATCGATACCGTACAATCCCCCGACAAGTTCTTGATTTTGCCAAACTTCTATTGATTTTGCAATTCCTAATTCATTAAGTTTACAGTATGCTTCGATCATATCGTTTGTAATCCATGTTCCATCTTGCCCATCTCGCTTGATGTTCTGGCAATTTGAAATCACCTCTCTAAAATTTTGATTGAAAGTAACCGTAAAAATATTCCTATTAAGTATGTTTCGCATGCTTTTAGAAACCACCAATTCATCTAGAAATAAAACCATCCTGGGATCAGGCGACCACCAAGTAATAGGTTCTCCATCTTCAAACCAAGGAAAAATACCGCTTTTATAAGCTAATTTCAAGCGCTCTGCAGACAAATCACCTCCAAGTGCAACAATGCCATGCGAACTAGTATGAGAAACTGGAGGAAAAAACAATTCTTGAGATAAATAAAACATGGATAATCAATTAAAATATAAAACTAACTATTAAATTTGAAACAACTTATTTATTTGACCATTTTAAAAATGAAAAGATTATCAACAATCTTCCTTTTAGTGCTGTTTATTTCACAAATGAATGGGACAAAAAATTGATAGTTTAGCGATTAGTAAAAAACTATCCTATAAAAACTTTATTGTACCCACAGCTCTTTTAACTGGCGGAATATTTCTATTGAATTCTACTCCAAATAATACCATTCAGGAAAAGTCAAACACCTTTTTTGGAAACGGATTTAGTACTAGAATAGATGACTTTACGCCTTTGGTACCAGTTGCTCAAATATATGCCGGACGATACATGGGGTTCAAACCTAAAAACACAGTTTTACATCAAACAGTAGATGTTGTTATTGCTAATTCATTAACATTAGCCGTTGTACAAATTACAAAAAATGGGGTAAAAGAAGAAAGACCGGATGGCTCAAATAATCTGAGTTTCCCCTCAGGTCATACTGCCATTGCCTTTACTAATGCAACCCTACTTTTTCAAGAATATAAAGATTCTAATTTTTGGTACGCCAGCAGTGGGTTTGTATTTGCAACAGCGACTGGTATCTTACGGATGGCTAATAACAAACATTATTCATCTGATGTATTAGCAGGAGCAGGAATTGGATTACTCTCAGGAATTTTGGTCACTATTTACAATCCTTTTCAGGCAATTAAATTTAACAGAATAAATAGAAACTCAGCTTTTGTTTATCCCCAATTTGGAAGGACTACTGGGATAGGAATCCTTATAAAACCTGATTTCTAAACTTTTCTAAAACGAAAAAAGCCTTGACTATATCAAGGCTTTTTTTGTCAATGTACTCTTAATTAAAAAGGTAAATCGTCTGGTTCGTCTTCATTTAAGTTTGTTGCTGGAGCGAAAGTCTGAGCAGTAGGCATAGGTGCTGATGGTGCTTGAGGCTCAGCTCCTGCTTTCTCAATTCTCCACCCTTGCACACTATTGAAATATTTAGTTTCTCCTTGTGGGCTAACCCATTCTCTACCTCTTAAATTGATACCCACTTTTACCGTCTCACCAACTGAATAATTGTTTAATAAATCGCATTTATCTTGAGTAAACTCAATCATAATATGTTGAGGATATTGTTCTTCTGTTGTAACAACTAACTCTCTCTTTTTAAACGCGGCGCTAATTTGTTGTTCTGGGTTGACAACTTTAATTTTTCCTGTAACTTCCATCTTCGTTATTTTAATTGTTATATAATCTTATTTTTCTGCTAGAAGTACTTTCCATGCGGAAAGAACATCGTTTTCATCTAAGTATTTTTTGGCCTCTACATGCAGCTTATCCTGGTCGTCAGAGCTTAAAACGCCTTTCACAGAAAAATTCTGTTTTACAAATATACTAACTTCTTCCGGGGTGGGCAAGGCTTCTATGTTCCCTAATTTCCCTAAATCATTTCCATCAAAAATGAGGCTTTTTTTAATACGATCCGGAATAACATCTACGCCTATTCCTAGGGTCGATAAAGGCTTAGGCACCTCAAATAAACCTTGATTTGAGCGTGAATACCAACTCCCTCCTAGCCTAGAAACCAAATCAATTTTATGTTGATCAATCGCTCCTTTAGCATCTAAAACGGCTTCGTTAATATGAATCCGGACTACTTCACAAAGGATTAAATTTCCAGCTCCACCTTCACTCCCTAATGGAATTATCTGGTTCACTTTACATTCAAATTGTACGGGCGACTCTTTAACTCGGTATGGCTTTACAACATCAGATGGAACTGCCGTAAACCCTGCTTTTAAAAACTCATTTACACCATCGCCATATTCTGTGCTGGCAAGAGATGTTTGTTGTACCATGTCAAAATTAACGACATTAATAACCACTTCTCCCGTGGCTTCACAATTAATTAAAGTGTGTTTAATCGAATTGTCGCGAACACGCCTTGCTGGGGAAAAAACGAGAATAGGTGGATTTGCACTAAAAACATTAAAATAGCTGAAAGGCGATAAATTTGGAGTACCATTTTTATCTACAGTGCTGGCAAAAGCTATGGGTCTAGGCCCTACAGAACCTTGAAGATATCCTTGCAACTTAGCCGTTTCTATACTTTTTGGGTCAATCGTAATCATACTTTTTTGTTTTCAGTTATTTAGTACCTTGATTTACAAAAGTAAGTAAATGGTTTAAGTTTTTAATGAGAGCGCCCGCTTATTTAATCTAAAAACATTCCCGTCACCTAAAAATTTTCCTTTGTATTAAGAACTAAAATAATACTGTTTATATTTCGTTATATTTATACCTCAAAATCTCGTTTATGCAGTTTTCTGAAAGAAAAGACACGACTCGTTGGATTATTATTTTTGCTTCATTTTTAATAATTTCATTGATACTTTGGAACACCTATACCTTTTTTCAAATATTCAAAAACGAAGAACGTTTAAAAATGAATCTTTGGGCAAAAGCTCAAAAAACACTCATTAATGCAGGTGAAAACACTGATGTCGAACTTCCTCTCCAAATCTTCAGCAACAATACGTCAATTCCGATTGTGCTTACTGAGAATGACAGCATCATCAACACCGTTAATATCGACGACGACATTGTAAATGAAAACGCCAGAGCTGTCGCATTTTTATCGGATTTAAAAAATGAAAATGACCCTATTGTAATTGAGTATGATCCAGGGAAATTTCAAAAATTATATTACGGCAATTCGGCACTACTGAATAAACTAAAATATTATCCCGTCGCCTTATTGCTCATTATCGTATTATTTTCTGCCTTGGTCTATTATTTTTACCGAAGCACGAAAATAGCAACTCAAAACAAACTTTGGGCGGGAATGGCAAAAGAAACAGCCCATCAAATAGGCACTCCACTTTCTTCGTTAATAGGATGGGTCGAAATCTTGAAGTCCGAAAATGTTGATGAATCAACAACGATTGAAATTGAAAAAGATATTGAACGATTACAAACTATTACAGATCGTTTCTCAAAAATTGGCTCGGAACCCATATTAGAAAAGAAAGACATTGTACAAGAGACATTGCAATCCTATAACTATCTTCAATCCCGATTTTCAAAACAGATTGAATTCACATTCGAAGGTCCAAAATCACCTATCTACGTTATGCTTAACCCCACCCTACACAGTTGGACGATTGAAAATCTGGTAAAGAATGCTATTGACGCCATGAAAGGACGCGGAAAACTGGCTTTAAAAATTGAGCAGGATCATGATTCCATAAAAATAAGTGTGACTGATAACGGGAATGGAATTCAGAAAAAAGAGTTCAAGAGGGTCTTTGAGCCTGGTTTTACTACTAAAAAAAGAGGCTGGGGATTAGGATTATCTTTAACAAAAAGGATTGTGGAAGAATACCACAAAGGAACTATAAAAGTCTCCCATTCTGAAATAGGAAAAGGAACTACTATGCAAATCAGCTTAAAAAAAGCATCTTGATTTTAATATTTTTTAAAGGCTATTTGTTTTATAAAACATCGTTTCTCTGACTACTTCGGACCTTCTTAAATAGGCGTTCACAAATGCAGCATGCTCTTCTGTCTGACCAATAGATTCTATCAAAGATTGTTTAATGGAATTTACACTTGACGCGTGCCTTTCTTCAATAAATCCAAAATTAGCCAACATCTCCTGACAACGGAGTAATTTGTTTCTTGGTCCATCTATCATAGCTCTCAATTCTTTGTCTGACGCTACAGGTTTAAACTGCTTGTTTCTATACTTGATAAATTTGTTTAAGTCATTTACCCCCTCATTATAAAGCGACACGACAGTATTGAAATAAATGGATGTCTTAACTTGTTTATAATATTCTATCTTGCTTTTTTCATAGGTAAGCTGATTCAATATCATCATATTTACAACTCCATTTTTTTTTATTCGTGCTGACGAACCGATTAATTGCTCCATTTCAGATGATTTATAATATTTTGAAATTTCAGCCTCAAAATCAAATCGCTTTTTTAATTTATCTACACCAGTACCTCCATTGTAAAACTCTTGATTTGAAATGGGATAATTAAGGAATTGCCACATATAATCGTACGGCATATGCGAAGCAATTATCTCGCTGGGATTCGCTTTAAAATATTGATTGTCAAACGCAGCGACAAACCTTCCGTTATTCACATATCCCGAACCCCAAGTTGGATCGAAGACATACCACTGATTATCAATTTTAGAAGCACACCAGGCATGTGACATCGTATCTACCTTCCCATTTTGCTTTGTATAGCCACTTATGGTGTTCGTCTCAATACCCACTTTATTTGCTATCTCCTTAAATATTTTGGTGTAATCACTGCACACTCCTTTTTTACTCTTCAGTATTCTTGTGCTATTATTTTCTAAGACTTCTTTGTTATTTAACGCTACCATTTTAGCTACATCATAACCGATATTTGACGCTATCCAATAAAAAACAGCACGTATTTTCTCATCATCAGTCTGAAAATGAGCATTGATATAATCGGCAATTGCATCTGTTGAATAGGTTGATCGAACGGGTATTTGAGAAATTTTCTGATCAACTAAAGTATATTGAGTCTGCTTTTGAGCAAAACTTAAAATTGAAAAAAGCAAAGAGAGCGCTATATATATATTTTTCATCTGATCTGAGTTCCGTATAAATAAAAAGGGATTAGGTTTTCACCTATTCCCTTTTAAACGAAAACTGTACCAATTTATTTGAAACGCTACATTTTGGCTTTAATATTTTCTGCCAATGCTTCAAATTCTGCTGTAGATAGAGACACTTTGTTTTGAAAACGCATTTCATCCATCTCATTCAATGGAATAAGATGAACATGTGCATGAGGAACTTCCAGTCCTACGACTGCCATACCTACCCTTTTGCAAGGAACTGCTTTTTCTAAGGCAATAGCCACTTTTCTTGCAAAATGCATCAGCCCTAAATAATGTGCTTCGTCCATATCAAAAATCTTATCGACTTCAAATTTTGGGATACACAGAGTATGTCCTTTTGCATTTGGGTTTACATCCAAAAAAGCCAAATAATTATCGTCTTCGGCTATTTTATAACAAGGAATTTCTCCGTTTACTATTTTAGTGAATATTGAACTCATTGTAAATTTTGTTTTTAGCCCTTTGATTGCGCTCGGGGTAATTATTTTAGTTTAGGATTTTAAAATCAGCCTAAGAAACCTTTTTTAGTTTCGAGAAATTTCCAAAATTTCAAATTGCAGCACACCATTAGGAACCGTAATTTCAGCAACATCGCCTACCTTTTTACCAAGTAATCCTTTCCCTATAGGTGAGGTAACTGATATTTTTCCGGTTTTTAAATCCGCTTCGCTTTCAGCAACAAGCTTATAATTCATTTCCATTCCGTTAGATTGGTTCTTTATTTTCACATTAGACAAAACCAAAACCTTAGAAATATCAAGATTTGTTTCATCAATCAGTCGCGCATTAGAATGTACTTCTTCGAGCTTCGCAATTCTCATCTCCAGCATTCCTTGTGCTTCTTTTGCAGCATCATACTCTGCATTTTCAGATAAATCTCCTTTATCTCTTGCCTCAGCTATATCTGCAGATGCTTTTGGACGCATTACACTTTTTAAATAATCTAATTCCTCTCTCAATTTCTTTAATCCTTCTGCCGTGTAATAAGATATTGCGCTCATAATTTCATCGTTTATGTAAATAGAAAAAATCCCATCAGGACGGGATTTCTTTCCACAAAGATACTTTTATTTTTTCTAGTGAATAATTATATGTAAATCATATATAATTCAAATGTAAATAAATTAAATTTGTTTCACTAATACTTTCAATTTATTTTAAACAATGAAAAATCACCTCATCCTACTCGCAATATTACCCTTCTTTTTTGGCTGCAGCGACAGTAGTTTTAACAATAACAACCCCTACCTACCTAATTACACGTTTACCATAGATATCAACATGAATTTGCCCGCTTATTCTAATCTTCAATATCCCAGTAACGCGGTCTACTATGCAGGTGTTGGCATCAACGGAATTTATATTTTCAATACTGGAAGTGGCTACAATGCATTTGATGCTGCCTGCCCAAATCAGGCACCGAGCAGTTGTGGCATTATGACCCTGAAAGGCATTAATATAGTCTGTCCCTGTGACAATGCTGAATACAGCTTATTTACTGGTCAGGTTACAGGTCAGAGTGGATTGCAATATCCTTTAAAACAGTATCGCGTGGAGGTTAATGGGAATGTTCTACGAGTATACAACTAGAAACCTATAGTTTATAGCTTATTGAAAACAAGAAAACCCTTGGCAAAACAAAGGTTGTTCGTTCACTGATTAAATAATCCGAAAACGAATAATCATTTTTGACCCTGTTGTTGAACAAATTATTAGCGATTAATTCAAATCCAAATGGACTATTTTTCTTTTGATAACGCAAAGAAGTATTGGCAATATCATAAAAATTACTCTGATTGTTGTTATTTGTATTTTTTAGATTTTCGTAACTGAATTTATACGTCCAGAACTTTGCGAAATTAATATCAAAATCAGATGTGATGGCCTCAGTTTGAAAATTAGATTTGGTTAATCCTGAAAACTGGCTAAAACCTTTGTTATAGCCAATACTTAAACCCGGCCATTTTCTATAGGCAGTTTTGAACAAAACTCCGAAATTTTGACTCTTCCTATCATTTACCGTTATACTATTATTTATGGTTTGTGTGTAATTAAACCAACTCAGACGCGTATTCACTCTCAAATTAAAACGATAGATTCTCTTACTGAAAGAACCGCTGGCATTGTAATTATTTTCTGGATTATCAGTAAGGACTGGCGTATTGAATTGATTGATTCCGTCTAATTTAATTTCGTTTCTAATCGTTTTTACTTTTTTATTAAAATTTGCTCTTGCATTCCAAGTAATCCCACGATACATATTCAATTTAGAATACCTCAAACTAGCCGAGTGGTATTGTTCGTTTTCTAAAAGTGCATTTCCTCTGTAAACCAAGTTATAATTTTGCAAGGTAAACCGATCCGCTAATTGGGTTACTCGCGGAAAACCATTCTCTAATTTGTATGTAAAGCTTAAATTTTCTGATTTATTAAATTCATAGTCACTATCCCATTGTGGCTGAAAAAGTATTTTTGACAAAGTATTATTTTGTGCTATTTTGCTGGTTTTCAAATTGTAATGATGCAAGTATAGCCCCGGCTTATTAGTCCATTTGCCAATTTTAGATTTATACTCTAATCCTAAGTAGCTATCGTTCAATTGGTATTTAACATCATTTCCAAAACCTGCTAATCCAAAATCATTTATAGCGCCATTGGTTAAAATTTGTTTTTCTGAACTTTTAAAAATGGAATTACCCAAGTTATTTCCAATATTGGTATACAAATGATTAAAGTCATTAATAATCCAATAATGCTTGAATAAAGCATCAACACTGTTGTTTTTGACTTTATTGAATTGGTCAATAGTATAGGAAACATCATTTTGTAATGGAATTGAACCCGCTAAAAAAGGCTGATCTGTAAACCACTGATTGTTCTGTGTACTCTTTTCATACACTTGATTAACTACAAAGGTTGTAGTATGACGTTTGTTAAATTTTTTGTGCCATTCCACATACTGCTTTACCGAAATGTTATCTGCTTTACTAATCGTTTCAAAAACGCTCGCATTACTATCGGTTATAGAATTTATGGTATTGAATACATCATTTGTACTTGATTGATACTGGGCATTATAATACCATTTTTCTGTATCGCTTGGAGAATAATCCACTTTTATATTTGCTATGCCTAAGACTGAACGATTGTCTCCGTTTTGTAGCCTATTCTCAAAAGCGACAGTGCTATTTTGAAGATACTCGTTCTTACTCTCAGTTCGTGAAGCGGTAAAAACTTTGGAAAAAATGCTAAATCCAGAAATCGTTAGTTTAGAGGAAGGTTCGTGACTGAAATTTGCGGCTCCAAATTGCGATTTGTTTTGGACCACATCTTGATTATCATTGGCAAACGAATACAAGTTAGTCAATGATTTTCTACCAGTAAGGTAACTACTGGTTCCGCCACCAAAGCGGCTTAAATCATCGTACGTAAAAGTGCTTTTTCCTATATTATTAATATCCCCTATAAAACTTAAATTAGTTTTGGGTGCATAATAAAATAATGACGCATGAGCGAGATAAAAACCATTATCCGCATTGCCAACTTCGGCTCCAGCTTCGACATCCCCAAAAACGAATTTCTTTTTATCGGCTTTCAACTTAACGTTCATTGCAAGTTCATCGCTATCCGAAACTTGTTTCATAAAGCCTACTTCGTTAAAGTGATCAATCACTTCAATTTTGTCTAGGGCATCCGCAGGAATATTTTCTACAGCCAATTTAGAACCACCGCCAAAAAAGGATTTACCTTCTACCAGCATTTGGGTGACTTTTTTCCCTTGCACGGTAACTCCACCGTTTTTATCTACCTCAACACCTGGCAGTTTCTCAAGAATTTCTTTCATCTTGCGTTCGTTTCCATTCGCAAAACTTTTTATATCAAATATCAGCGTGTCTTTTTTAACGATAATGGGCTTAAACTCGTACTTGATCACAATTTCACTTAGTTCTTCTCCAGTAGGTTTAAGTTTAAAATCATAGGACGTAAGAGCCGAGTTTGGATCTACAAAAATAATTTCCTCCAAAAAACCAATATAAGAAACCGTGATTTCATATTTGACTTCTTTGTCCAGTTCAAGCCGATAACGTCCTTTATTATCTGCAATTGCAAACTTTAGACTCGCTTTTTCTTGTAACGGTTTAGCGATAACATTAGCAGACTCCAAGGGTTTGTTTGTATCGTCAGAAACGACACCAGTAACTGTGATGGTTTGCGAGAAGGATATAGAAGCGACAAATAACATCAAAAAAACAACTACACATTTACTATTAATTCCTAACATAAAGTAACACATTTCATTTTTAAATTCCTTTCAGGACTACCTGTTCCCCTGTGCTTCCATCTTTTTTTCGTATTCCTCTTTTGGAATGGTTCTCCCTTTTGGAAAATCAATTTTCAATTCCTCGATATTAGAAATAGATATGGACGAGGCTAAAAAAGTGGTTTCTCTATCTTGTAATTCTAAAATAAGCCCTGGCAATCCATTAAAATATTTAGGGCCATAGCTGTAAGGCAAACTTGGCGCAAACCAAGCGGTAATGGGTATACTAACACCTTTGCCCCTGCGGTTGATAAATTTATTTAAATAAATCGCTTTGTAACATAAATAATTATCAATCTTCTTGCTTTCTACGGTAATTTCCCACTCTAATTTTTTGTTCTCTATTTCAAGTAACTGTCCATTCTCTTTTCGTTGTACCGCGGTGTTCGTCGTTTTATCAAAAAAATAATCATTCAATACTGTTTGAATAAAAGCCATTGACCTAGCAAACTTTCTTAACCCACTATCCTCAGCATCAGCAATTAGATATTGATCTAAAATAAAACTAGACTGTGTCCTATTAAACTTTAAAGTGGCGGTTTGCTTATTTGCAATTTCCCTTGTGGCCTCAATGAATTCTCTGTCAGGTGAATTTTTGATATCTACCCCATTATCAGCTAATTGAATTTTATACGTTACTTTGCCGGAAAGAACTTGACTGTAACCGTCAAACATCGCTACTAATGCAACACAAAAGAATAGTATTTTAATTTTTTTCATTTCTTTTAGTATAAAACCAAGCAAAATTGCTTTCGCATTTTGCTTGGTGATTAAAAAATAAACTATCCCGCGGTAATTCTGGGAGTTTCTTTTTGATCTTCACATGCTGCATAATACCCTTGGTAGGCAGCTTCACTTTCTGCTTCTGTGTGCGTACCATCAGGGTCATATCTATTGTCTACATAATCTGCAGCTTGCTCATAACACCCAGTATCCTGAACAACTTTAACTTCGAGATCATTTGCCATTGCAACTCCGCTAAATGCCACCACTGCCAGAGCGGTAAAACTTATTTTTTAATTAGTAAACTTTCAAATTCTTTCTCACTCACAATTTTATAATCCTTACGCTGTGGCAAAACAATAATTTGATTTGGTTTAAAATCTAATTTATTAACGCCGAAGAGAATGTTTCTAACTTGAAGTTCTAATATTAAACCCGGTAACCCTCCAAATCCATTTGGCCCATACGAAAGAGGTATTCGAGGACAATACCAAGCTATTATAGGGAAGTGAAAAACACCAACTCCATTTTCTACAGTTTTTACAGCAGTAGCTTGATAACAAACAAAACCATTAATTTCTTTAGTTTCATTAATTAAAATCCAATCCCTTTTAGTTTCTTTTTTTATTACAAACTTCCCAATTTCACTATTAATTTCTGAATATGAAAATTCATTGTCTTGAAAAACAACCCCTTTATATCCTGAAAATAATTTGGCATAAAAATACCCTCTCTCATCGATACCTAAGCCATCCTTGAGAGAAAAAAAAGAATCATTAGAATTAAATATCAAATCAAAATTTAAAAATTGTGCGTTCTCAAATGCTTTTGCATAAGCTTCCTTCATTCTTGTGGTCTTTTCTAATCCTTCAAAAGACGAAATGTGGAGCCCATATTCAATTTTCCCATTACTAATTTGACTAAAGCAATTTAAACATACAAGAAAGAAAAATAAATTTATTAATTTCATAATTTAAGTAGATAATATTAAGGCTATTTCACAAAACATAAAACAGCCTTATTTCTATTATTTATTCAGGTTTTGACGGAGCTTAAACAACTAGTTTTGGTTTCAAGACGCCATCAAATTGATTTTATGGTTGGATACTCAATTCATTCATACAATCACCCCAAGCTACTGCTCCAAAATAAAAAGCTTCATCCTTAGTACATCCGTTAGCCAGACACTCTTGCACAGCAGCATCTTGTTCATCCTTACATGGATCAGCATCTAATTTCTTCTCTATTTCTAAATTTATAACTTCATTTCCTTCAACAGTGTTTGCCATTGCAACACCACTAAACGCTACCACTGCTACAGCGGTAAATACTAATTTTTTCATAATTAAATTGGTTTAAATTTATAACTGTTTTCTGGTTAACCAAAGTAAATATCAAAAAAAAAAAAAACGAATAATAAG
>NZ_AJXL01000012.1 GCF_000264055.1 Flavobacterium sp. ACAM 123
ACCTATGTTTTTAATATGTGAGTTTTAATCAATATCATTGACCAAATTTACTATTTTTTGACATATAAAATATAGTTTTGTGATATAATAGAACAATATATCAATAAAAAGAATTTAATCACCTACAATAAGTTTTTCCACTATTATCAATAAAAAAGGGATAAAACGGCAGTAAATCCCACGATTACATGATTTAAAATACGACCGATAATAATATCTTGCATCTAAATCAAACACTATCAACGTTATGAATACAAAAGAAGAATTTATAAAGCATATTACTCAAGGCTACAATTCGAAAGGAGAAAGTATTACTCTGGGACGGGCCTTACTTGATGGCGCGCCGATTGTCGGTAACCCATGTACAAATCCCACTAAAAAACACTTAATAGGCAAGGATTGATCGCTGGAGCCGCTAGAACCGGAAAAACTAAAACCATTCAAGTTTTATCAGATCAGCTGTTGTCATTTGGAATTCCCGCAGTAATGATGGACATCGAAGGTGATTTTAGCGGCATCGCAAAAGAGGGAGAAGAGAAAACATTTATAGCCAAACGGCACACCAAAATAAATATTCCATAAACTATAACTAAATTCCCGTCGAGCTATTAACGTTATCCAAACAAGACGGAGTACGACTGCGCGCCACGGTTTCCGAATTCGAGCCGGTACTATTTTCGAGAATTTTGGACTTGAATGATACCCAGTCTGGTGTAATGTCAGTACTCTTTAAATATTGCAATGATAATAAAATGCCTTTATTAGACTTTAAAGACCTTAAAAAGGTAATAAACTACATAACCGAGGAAGGAAAAAATGAAATAACAGAAAACTATGGAAGGATTTCTACTTGTACTACGGGAATCATTCTTAGAAAGATAATCGAACTAGAACAGCAAGGAGCTGAGTTGTTTTTTGGCAAAATGTCTTTTGACATCGACGATTTAATGCGAATTGATGAAAATGGAAAAGGCTACATCAACATCATTCGATTAACAGACATTCAAGACAAACCAAAATTATTTTGTACTTACATGCTTAGTCTCCTTACTTAGATATACCAACAAATTCCAGAAAAAGGGGATTCAGAACACCCGGAATTAGTGATTTTAATTGACGAAGCTCATTTAATTTTTAGCGAGACCAGTAAAGCATTACTAGAACAAATTGAGATCATCGTAAAACTGATTCGCTCAAAAGGAATTGGAATTTACTTTATAACCCAAAACCCAATGGATGTTCCAAGCGGCGTATTGGCTCAGTTAGGACTACAAATACAACATGCTTTGAGAGCCTTTACCGCTAAAGATCGCCAATCTATTAAACAAACTGCCAACGATTACCTCTCTTCTGATTATTACATCACAAGTGAAGTATTAACCAATTTAGGAATTGGCGAAGCATTGGTTACCGCCTTCAATGAATAAGAAATCCCTACCCCCTCTTGTGTCCACGATGATGCGGGCACCGATGAGCCGTATGGATGTTTTAACCGAAAGTGAAGTTCAGGAAATCAATCATAAATCTAAATTAGTTAAAAAATACAGTGAACTTATCGATCGCGAGAGTGCTTATGAAATGCTGAATAAAAAAATAGCTGTAACAAATGAAGAAGCCGCTAAACAAGAAATGCAGAAAGAAGAAGCCAAGGTACCTAAACAGCAACAAGGGCAAACCACTGCAGACGCAGTAAGCAAATCTGTTTTAAAAGTTTTGACTAGTGCTACTTTTATAAGAGGTGCATTGGTAATTTTGAATAAAATAATAAAAAAATGAAACCTGTAAATAACGAGTAAGACCGCCTGCATCCTGAAACTGGTTAAACTCAACAATTCTCCTCGTCACATATTAATAAGCTGAATTCAACTTGAGATATACTTCTAATGAAAAGCCTTTAATTGTAAAGCTCTACTAAAAAATACAACTGTTTTTCAAAATATTACTATAAATTAGGTTCATATTGAGTTTAATATCCGCCTAGATGTTATTCCTGATCTTATAATCTCTAAAAAACCATTTTATTTTTAAAAATTATAATATACACATTAAAGCCGGTTGTTTCTTGATAATAGTATTAACTTGGGAGCCTTTAAGAGTGTTAATTAACTGAGTACAACATTATGATTACATTTATTACGGCCGTCATTTTATTAGTGTTGGGGTATATCTTTTACGGTAAATTTGTTGAAAGCATCTTTAAACCTGACGCCAATAGAGCTACTCCAGCCTACACGCATGCAGACGGCGTAGACTTTGTTCCAATGGACAGCAATAGGAACTCTTTAATTCAAGTTTTAAATATTGCAGGAGTAGGCCCCATTTTTGGCCCTATATTAGGAGCACTTTATGGACCAGTGGCTTTTCTTTGGATAGTTCTCGGCTGTGTTTTTGCCGGGGCCGTACACGATTACTTAACGGGAATGATCTCCGTTAGATATGGCGGTGCTCACTTACCCGCTTTAGCGTCTAAATTTTTAGGTAAGTCCTTTAGTCATGTAGTTAATTTCTTCACCGTATTGTTGCTTCTTTTAGTAGGAACTGTTTTTATTTCAGCACCAGCAAGTATGATCGATGATTTAATAGGTAAAGATCTAAATATGTTTACCATAATCGTGCTTGCGATATTTGCATATTATATTATCGCCACTGTTTTACCTATCGATAAAATTATCGGGAAAATCTACCCTATTCTTGGGCTTTTATTATTGTTGAGTGCCGTAGGTGTAGCATTTGGCATGTTTATGTACGGCAATCCAATTCCGGAACTGACTCTGACCAACATGCATCCTAAAGATCTTCCCTATTATCCTGTAATATTTCTAACAATCTCCTGTGGTGCTTTATCTGGATTTCACGCAACCCAGTCTCCAATAATCGCCAGAACAATCAGAAACGAGAAGGATGGACGAAAAATATTTTACGGAATGATGATTGTTGAAGGCGTTATTGCTATGATTTGGGCAGCAGCTGCAATGAGCCTCATGAACGGAGAAGACCTTAGTATTTTACTTGCTAATGAAGGACTCCCGGGAATAGTTCATAAAATCGCTACAGTATTTTTGGGAACTATTGGTGGAACAATTGCCGTTTTAGGTGTTATCGTTTTACCAATAACGTCTGGGGATACTTCCTTTAGAGCGGCGCGAATGATTATTGCAGATTACTTAAAAATTGACCAGAAAGCGCTTAGAAACCGATTCATGATTGCAATACCCCTTTTTGTAATTGCCTTTATTCTTACTAAAATAGATTTTCAACTTCTATGGAGATATTTTTCTTGGGCAAATCAGAGCATATCCGCCATTGCCCTTTGGATTGGAACCGTATATTTATACCAAAGAAAAACCCATTATATTATTGCATTAGTACCTGCGTTTTTCATAACATCAGTGTTAGGGTCCTTTCTTTTTTACGACCCTACAATAGGTTTTGGATTCGACATAGTTGCCTCGGATATTATTGGAATTGTGATTGCTGTTTTAATAACAATTTTATTCTTTGTGATTATGAGAAGAAACAAGGAACTACCTGAAAGCGCATAATTCGCAAAGCCAAAAATAAGATTTAAAAATAGCTTCCGTATCGAGAAATGATGTAGAATAATATTATCAATAGGCAGATTCGAATTTGGCAACTAACAGGGAACACAGTACTTGAATTATTGGAAAATAATAGTTTAAACTACAGTTCTAAGCCAAGAAAGACACAAGGCTAATCCCATCAAATAGATTCCTAATTACATTCAGGATTTAAAGCTTGCGGATACGGGATAATATACTTAACTTCTTGATCCCTATTAAACTAAAGCGATAATCTCAAGA
Organism: Flavobacterium sp. ACAM 123; assembly: GCF_000264055.1. GTDB lineage: Bacteria > Bacteroidota > Bacteroidia > Flavobacteriales > Flavobacteriaceae > Flavobacterium. The sequence goes on from NZ_AJXL01000012.1 coordinate 3,822, forward strand.
AGTTTTTTTACATTATATCACAAGACACAACACAACCTAGAAATAAAACTCGAATTACTATTTAAATAAAAACTTAAAATGAAAAAATATTTTATCCAAAACGCCCCATTTATCGTCCCCACCACGGATGGAAAATTGATCGAAGAACACCACGGTTTGGCAACAACAAATAATCCTGATATATCAATTGCCCATATGATTGCACCTCCCAAATGGAACGAGCCCTTTCAAACTCCAGAATTTGAAGAATACACTTATATCATAAAAGGAAAAAAGCAGTTTATCATTGAAGACGACACCATTATTCTTGAAGCCGGACAATCCATAAAAATAGAAAAGAATACCAGAGTTCAATACTCCAACCCGTTTGATGAACCCTGCGAGTATATCGCCATATGCACGCCAGCATTCGATTTCACTAAAGTGCATCGCGAATAATACGTACAACAGTCAAGAATTAAATGTCTAATTCTTGACTGTTTCTTTCTCATCTAAAAGGGCTAAAATCATATTTTCAATCTCTTTACTATCCCAAACAGCCTCTATGTTTTCAGTTTTTAAAACTTCCTCCATAATTGCATTTTGATCATCTCCAATCGCTAAAGCCTCAGCATAAGGACGATCACTAAATGTAACCCTACTGTAAAGAGGAATCCACCTATCAGGGTGCTTGTCTGAAAACGATTTTTCAATTTTCTTTTGCAAGAGGAATTTGTCATCTGCTGTTTTAGAACTCATTTCCATAAAATTACGATAGGAGAGTTCTGCAATAGCATCAGCATTAGGCTTACGTGATTTTTGATATTCAGAAAAAACCATCTCCCAATCATCCCCGTATTTTTCCATCATTTCATTAAGAATCGAAATATCTTCAAAACCGGAATTCATCCCTTGCCCATAAAAAGGTACAATCGCATGGGATGAATCCCCCACTAAAGCAATTTTATCTTCATAAGTCCAGGGATAACATTTCATTGTTACCATAGTACTCGTTGGGTTTTTGAAAAAATCTTCGGTCAAATTTGGAATAACTTCGATAGAGTCCGGAAAGTTCTTTTCAAAAAACAGCGCTACATCCCTTCTGTCTTCCAACGACGCAAAAGAATTCTCTCCTTCAAATGGCATGAATAAAGTACACGTAAAACTACCGTCTAAATTAGGTAATGCAATCAACATGTACTCACCGCGAGGCCAAATATGAAATGAATTTTTATCTAGTTTATGAGAGCCATCTGGATTTGCAGGAATATTTAGTTCCTTATAACCAATATTTAAAAACTCCTGCGAATAGTCAAACATACTTTGGCGTTGCATGCGGTGGCGTATTCTAGAGAAAGCACCATCAGCACCAAAAACGATATCGTATTTCTTTTCTTCCCAGGCTCCCCTTTCCGTTTCTCCGATGTGCAAAGTGGCGTCAGCCAAAGTAACGTCCCATATTTTCTGCTCGAAGAAAAATTCGGCTCCGGCCTGTTCGGCCAAATCAATCATTCTTTTATTCAGCGCTCCTCTGGAAATAGAATAAATACTTTCACCCTCTTGACCATAATTTTGAAAGTTAAGCTTATCCACCAAGTGAATGGCGCGTTTGTCCATGGGTATTGCGATTTCATGAACCGAATCTGATACCCCAACACCATCGAGCGCTTTCCAGCCTCTATTTGACATTGCCAAATTTATTGAACGTCCGGAGAACTGAATTTGCCTGATATCGGGACTTCTATCGTATAAGTGAACGGTATGGCCAGCTTTGCGTAAGTAAATAGCTAATAAAGATCCCACCAAGCCAGAACCTACAACTGCTATTTTTTTTGGAGTTTGCATTGTTTTTATGATATTTGAACAAAAATAATGATTTATTATTTTAAGTGCTTTAAAAACCGCTACTATTTAGCGGGAATAAAAACCAATTTAGTTGAAGTTTTAATAATTTCCTCTTTATTGATTTTCATTTTCCGAAAATTACCTGCATTGTATATTTTTGCCTGGTCGTTGTAATGCGCGCTTAACGGGTTCCCTGATTGTCCCGTAGGCAGAATATTCCAACTGTTTTCAATATCCGAGAAATCAATAACTCTTCGAGAGGAAGGCCCTCCTTTCACTACATATTTAGACTCATTTGTATAATCAAACATCTGGTTGTTGATTACCTCGTTAGAACCCGAAACTTCAAATGGACCTACATTAAATATTTTTCTCAGCATAGCCACTTTACCCAGTGGGTGCTCATACTCGACTACATGCACCTTATTCCAAGTCCATGCAGGGACTGACTTCCCTAATTGTGTTTCTAATGATGCGATTGCTTCTTTAAAAGATTTCGAAAGAATTTCGGTTCTTGATTCCTTTCTATTTTTAGTTTCAATATTATCCCACCAAAGAGACTTCTCATTAGCGATTTGCGTAGCGATTAGTTGTTTCATTATGTGTGTTGCTAAAAACTGCTTGAATCCTTCTTCCCCTAACTCATCTTTATAAGTGTTTTTCAGATACATATAAATCAGCTTATTGTAAATAGTAGGCGCTACATCCTCTGTGTTATTTGTTCCTTTCCAACATTTTAAAATCGCAACCGCTTCTTTTTCATTTTTCGAAAGTGAATTGGCCTCTATCCCAGAAATTAAATTCTTAACCACATTTGGAGCTACTGATGAAGTATTATCATTAAGCATTTTACCAACAGATTCTTTATCCCAATTGGACTTTGGCTCTAATAACTGCGCAATTCTTTTCGCTCTGTCTTCTGGAAGATAATATCCCGGATATACAAACCCATCAACTGCTTCAGCCTGATTGTTAGCTGAATATACAAAGCCCCATTCTGGGTTTACTGCCGAAGGATTCTTGGAGAAATCCATATATTCCGTAATGTCCTCTTTTCCTGAGGAACCATCCAAAATAAAATGAGTATCGACTCCACCGTTATGTTTGTATAATTTACCCGTTGCCCACCAGGCAACATTTCCTTTGGCATCGCCATACATCACGTTTAATCCCGGAGCTGAAATAAGCGCTACCCCTTTTTGAAAATCTGTTTTGTTTTTTGCATGCGAAAGGATGTAAACCGCATCGAGAATACGAATGGGTTGCTGGGTATAAATCCAAGACATTGCTACCGGCTTGTTATCATCTAAACCCGTTATCAAGCCGTTCATAACGGGACCGTGCCGACTTACTTTCACATTGAGCACTACATCGGTAGTATCTTTTACTTTTATAATTTCCTTTCTAATTGTGTAGTCACTAAAACCTGTAGGAGCTTTATATTTATTGGCATTATCAGGACTATTCTCTTCTTGATAGAAATCAATATCATCATTTTCAAACATGGTCAAGCCGTACGCATACTCCCTATTGTGTCCCAATAAAGGAAAGGGTGTTCCTGCCAAATAGCAACCGTATAATTCAAAATCAGGTGTTACTATATGTGCTTCATACCATGTTCCCGGCTGCGAAAATCCAATGTGCGGATCATTTGCGAAGATCACTTTACCATTTTTAGTTTTCTTTGGAGCAATAACCCAGCTATTACTTCCTATAAAAGGAGGAATCGGTGAATTGTCTAATAAAGCCGTGACTGATTTTGAGATAGCTAAAAACTCTTCTGGTTTTTCCTTTGCACTTTTAATTAATGTAGTATTCAACTCTCCATCAAGTCCAAAGTCCTTAAGGTACTCCATTCCATATTTATTGCGTATGTCCGTCATTAACGGATCTGTTTTATGTGCCATAGCAAAACTAAAAGACATGTATCCAAAAATATTATACACATCTGTAATGGTAAATTTCTCTTTCTCAACACCAACCAACTGAAACTCGATTGGGGTAACCCCTTCGTTCATATATTGATTAATACCCTCTAGATAAGCCACTGTCAATTTATAACTTTCACTAGCTTTATCTAAATCAGTAATCGCTTTTTCAGAGGCTTCTGCAATACCCAGACCAGCGAAAAATGTATCATTCTTTAAAGCGACTTTTCCGAAAATTTCAGACAAACGGCCCGGTGCTATACGTCGCATTAATTCCATTTGCCACAAACGATCTTGCGCATGAACATATCCTAAAGCAGTCATTGCGTCTATAGAATTATTGGCATATATATGAGGCACCCCAAAATCATCAAAATACACCGTTGTTTCTTCGTGAATGCTTTCTAGCTGTACTTTACCTTCGTACTTCGGCTTTAGATAAAAACCATACAGCGCCAATCCAACGATTAGGATTGCGATTAATGATACTACAACTAAAAGAATTATTTTGACTATTTTCATTTTACTACTTTATGATAAACAAATATAAATAATTCCGAATATATTTGCACGAATTGTATTTCATTCTTATGCCTTAATTGCTAAACCTCCCTTAATTTAAAAATAAAAAGAGTGTTTAGATTCCAATTGGAACTTAAACACTCTTATATCAAAAATAAATCGTGTTACTTTTGGCTTCCGTCAATAATAGCACCAGTCCCAGCTCCAATTCCAGCTCCAGCAACACCACCAATTATTGCTCCTTGTACTTTTTTCTTACTGATAATCGCTCCGGTAGCTGCACCAACTCCTGCACCAATTACAGCTCCTTTTGCTGTACTACTCCAACCTTTCTTTTTTACTGTGGTGGTTGTAGTGGTACTTGTATTTGTTCCTGGCTGATTAACTATAATTGTTTCCTTTTGCATTTCTACTTTTGTCATCTCCATCTGCATGGAGTCAATCACTTTTTGCTTTTCCATTGCAACTTCCATAGAATCAATAGTTGCTTTCTTGGCAGCCTCTAAATCCTTTTTTCCTTGATTTTGACAAGAAATAATAAACAGAGACAGTGCTACAACATATAATGCTTTCATAATTTTCTATTTTAAAATTAATAGTGCTCAAAGAAACATCTAAAAAGCGAAATACCACTTCTATTATTTAAAGTATTTCTTATATAATTCAGACTATTCCAGACAACTAAAGTTCTATCACTTCCATGTAATTGCAAATTTAATTTATTTTAAAACCTTTTTTTTTAGAATCTAACCATCATACCTGACTCTATAAGAATAATACCATGGCACTTTTACAAATCGTGATTAGGCCGTTTGACTTAAAAAGTCCTAGAAAACTATCCTATTCTTAAATCAAAATTGCATTCTGCCTGCAATCTTGTTTATTATTATTGTATTTTTGTTAAACAAAATAAATAAACAAACTACTATGACTGCACTTTCCCAAGAAGATCTTTCTAAACTTGAAAAAGTAGAACGATTAAATTTAATAAATTCCTGCACGGGTTACAAATCAGCCAATTTAATTGCCACAAAATCACTGGATGGATCAGTCAACGTTGCTATATTTAGTAGTATAACGCATTTAGGGAGTAACCCTGCCTTGATAGGCTTTATTGTACGCCCCACGATAGTTCCTCGTAATACCTACAAAAACATAAAAGCTACGGGGTATTTTACCGTAAATCATATTACTGAAGAAATGATTGCTGATGCACATCATACATCAGCTAATTATGAAAGCGGCGTATCCGAGTTTAGCAAAACCAATCTGGAAGAAGAATACAAAGAAGGTATCGCGTTTCCTTTTACAAAAGGTAGCCCCGTTCAATTATACTGCAAGTATGTTAATGAATATTACATTAAGGAAAATGATACGGTACACATTATTGCCTCTATAGAAAACTTGTTTTTTGATGAAAACCTGAGACATAAAGATGGCTGGCTACAAATTGAAAAAGGAAATGTAGTCGCTATAAATGGCCTTGATGGCTATTGTTTACCCAAGCTACTTGATCGTTTTGAATACGCAAGGAAAGATACTCCTACGAAGTCATTTTTTAAATAAAATAGCTTCCATTTGTAGACTAAGACCGTCTTTTTCACTTTCCATCAATAGACAATTCTCACCGCAATGAAAAAACCCATTGACGAATAAATCTCTAATTCGTCAATGGGTTTTACTATTATTCGCTTACTTCTTTGATACCGCTTTTTAATATTTGTCCAAAGTTATACATGTCTTCAAACGAACAATATAGAGGTGCTGGAGCAAAACGAATTACATTAGGTTCACGCCAGTCTGTAATCACCCCATTTTTCATTAAATAGTCAAACAAACTGCGTCCTTGTCCATGCAGAAAGACAGACAATTGACATCCTCTCTCGTTTGGATTCGTTGGAGTTATTATTTCAAAACCTCCTTTAACCTCCTTATCAATTTCGTGAAGAATATATTCTAAATAAGACGTTATCTTATCTCTTTTCTCCATTATTGCCTCCATCCCTATTTCGTCAAACATTTCTAAAGAGGCCAGGTAAGGCGCTAAAGAAAGTATTGGTATATTACTGATTTGCCAACCTTCGGCTCCTGGCGCAGGATCAAAAAGCTGTTCCATTTTGAAACGGCGTTCTTTATTGTGACCCCACCATCCTGCAAATCGGGGTAAATCAGGGTTGTTGTGGTGTTTTTCATGCACAAAACATCCAGAGGCATTCCCTGGCCCTGAATTCATATACTTGTAACTACACCATGAAGCAAAATCAATATTCCAATCGTGTAATTCTAATTTCACATTTCCGGCAGCGTGAGCTAGATCCCAACCTACAATAGCCCCGGCTTCGTGACCAGCAGCAGTTATCGTTTTCATATCAAAAACCTGACCCGTATAGTAATTCACTCCGCCTATTAAAACCAAAGCCAGTTCATCTCCTACTTCCTTAATTTTGGCCAAAACATCCTCTGTACGGATATTGTGTTCCCCATCACGTCGTTTAATTTCTACAAGAGCATCATCTGCATTGTAGCCATGGAAATTGACTTGACTTTGAAACATGTATTGATCAGAAGGAAATGCTTTTTCCTCACAAATAATCTTGTATCTCTTTTTTGTAGGTCTGTAAAATGACACCATCATCAAATGAAGATTGACCGTTAATGTGTTCATTACAGTAATTTCAGAGGGTATTGCCCCCATAATTTTACCTAATGGCTTAACTAAACGCTCGTGATAATCCCACCAAGGCTTTTCAGCATAAAAATGTCCTTGGACCGCTAAGTTTGCCCAATCATCCATTACTTCATCGACATAAGCCCTTGTTCTTTTGGGCTGCAAGCCCAATGAATTTCCCGTAAAATAAATTACCTTTTTATCATTCACTTTTGGAAAAATGAATTCATCTCTGTATTTATTTAATTTGTCTTCTGAATCGAGTTGTTTGGCAAATTGTTTAGTGTTTTCGAAAATCATGGCTATTATTTAGTTTTGTAAAAATAACTAATATTTCTTCCTCCTCAAAATGTAACTCCTTTATTTTATAAGTTTAATAAATCCCTATCCATCCATAAGGCGATATTAGCGAAGATTTCTGTTCAGCTCCTATCTTTACTTAACAGTAGCACTTATATATTTATACCGATTGTATATTCAACATAGGGCAATTATATTGTACTATTTTCATATGACATCGACATTATACCACAACACATTACAATAAGATATAAATTGGTTTGGTATTACACTCCGCTTACAATAAAATTAACTTCTTGAGTTGACTCATTTTGGCGTTTTTTGGTTTGCCAAAAACGTTAGTACAGACCCAGCATCGCGTGAAGGATTGCTTCGCCAGTTTGCTATCGCTCGTGTGAAGTGGAAATCCTCCCGTTTTTAGGGAGATTGCAACGGATAGCCCGGTCCTTTTGGGACACGCCCAAAAAAAATCTCGCCATTACTGACGAGATTTATATAGAGAACCTGAAATGAGTTCAAATTAAATAATCAACATTGCATCACCGTAAGAATAAAACTTATACTCTTCTTTGATTGCTTCTTCATACGCTCTTTTCATTAAATCGTGTCCACAAAATGCAGATACCATCATTAACAAAGTAGATTTTGGTGTATGAAAGTTTGTAATCATGCAAGTAGGAATTGTAAATTCATGAGGAGGAAAAACAAATTTGTTTGTCCAACCATCAAAAGGATTTAACGTTCCATGTGAAGAAACCGAACTTTCTACAGCACGCATAGAAGTTGTTCCTACGGTACAAATACGTTTTTTCTTGGTTTTTGCATCGTTAACAATATCACAGGCTCCTTGAGTAATCTTTAATTCCTCAGAGTCCATTTTATGTTTTGACAAATCTTCCACCTCAACAGGATTAAATGTTCCCAAACCAACGTGTAATGTAACTTCGGCAAATTTGATTCCTTTGATTTCTAGTTTTTTCAATAAATGCTTAGAGAAGTGCAATCCTGCAGTAGGTGCTGCTACAGCGCCTTCTTCTTTAGCATATATAGTTTGGTAACGCTCAGCATCTTCTGGAGTAACATCTCTGCTTATATATTTTGGTATTGGAGTCTCTCCAAGTTCCGTCAATTTCTTTCTGAATTCTTCATAAGAACCATCGTACAGGAAACGCAATGTTCTTCCACGAGAAGTAGTATTATCAATAACCTCAGCTACTAATGAATCATCGTCACCGAAATACAATTTGTTTCCGATTCTAATTTTACGTGCTGGATCTACTAAAACATCCCAAAGACGTTGCTCTGCATTTAATTCTCTAAGTAAAAAAACTTCGATTCTCGCTCCTGTTTTTTCTTTATTTCCGTATAAACGTGCTGGGAAAACTTTAGTATTATTCAGAATTAAGACATCGCCATCGTCAAAATAATCAATAACATCTTTGAACGTTTTATGTTCGATAGTTTGTTTCTTGCGATCAATAACCATTAAGCGCGCTTCATCTCTGTGTTCAGACGGAAATTCTGCCAACAATTCCTTAGGTAAATCAAATTGAAAATGTGATAATTTCATCTTTATATTTTTGTTTAAAAGTTTACCATATAAGACATACTTATTTAGTCCTCTAGTAAAACTTATTTAAGAATGCAAATATACGACTGTGAGATAGGCGTTGTCAAGTGTTTTGCTATTTAATTTAAATACTAAATTGCAAAGTAACAAAGCGATAAGTGTTTACCCCCGTAAACATTGATAATTACACTGTCAGTTCAGCAATATTAAAACCTAAACTTTTCAAATCTTTCCAGAAATCAGGGTACGATTTAGAAACAACTTCGGCATTTTCGATTATTATTGGCACTTTTAATGCTAAAGGAGCAAATGCCATTGCCATTCTATGATCATTATAAGTCGCAATTTTAATATTTGGGTTTATCGTATTTGAAGCCACAAGCGTTAAACTATCGTTTGTTACAGAAATATTTGCTCCCAGTTTTGTCAGCTCAATTCTAAGTGCTTCTAGTCTATCTGTTTCTTTAATTTTTAATGTATGAAGTCCTGTAAGATGACAGCCAATGCTTAGACCAAGACAAGTGACCACAATTGTTTGTGCAATATCTGGTGTGTTATTGAGTTCGAAGTCTACGTTTCCTAATTTAAAATCAGGCACTTTAACCAAAGTCATTTTATCCCCATCGAAATGAGTTTCAACTCCCATTTGCTTATAGATTTCCATCAAAGCAGAATCTCCTTGCAAACTTGTTTCTTTATAACTACTCAAAGTGATTGAAGCCGTTTCTGACAAAGCCACTAAACTAAAAAAGTAAGAAGCAGAACTCCAGTCGGATTCCACTGTCATTTCTTTTGTTTGCACTTCTGCCTTTGGATATACTTTGATGACATTTCCGTCAAACTTTGTTTTAATATCTAGATCATTTAGCAAAGCTAATGTCATTTTGATGTAGGGTACGGAAGTTATTTCACCCTCCAATGTCAATTCTAAGCCTTTTTCTAATTTAGAAGCAATCAGCAGCAAAGCTGAAATGTATTGGCTGCTTACATTTGCAGGAATACTTACCTTCGAGGCTGTTATTTTTTGTCCCTTTATTCGAATAGGCGGAAAACCCGCTTCTTTATCATAAGAAATTATTGCTCCCAATTGTTCTAATGCTTCTACCAACACTTTGATAGGACGCTCCGTCATTCGTTGCGAACCGGTCAAAACTACTTCGTGGCCTTCATTTACTGCAAAAAATGCGGTAAGAAACCGCATGGCAGTTCCAGCATGGTGAATATCTACAAGCTCATCATTTCCTTTTAATGCTTTTTGCATCACTTCGCTATCATCAGAATTAGATGTGTTTACTAGCGTGATCTTAGGAAACAAAGCCTGCAACAACAGCAAACGGTTGGTTTCACTTTTTGAGCCGGTTACAGCAATTCGGGCTTTTAAATTAGAATGGGTAGTTTGTAACAGTAAATTCATGTTGTAATTATGAGTGATGAGTACTGAATTATGATCTGAATAATTCATGCGCGCAATTTACCATTCCTCGGCAGAAATTCATAATTTATCGTCCACAAATTATTTTAGCTTTTCATTGTTTTTATGACGATCCTTATCCCGCACCGATTTAAAATCCATTTTCTTATCGAATGCTGCTTGTAAATCAATACCAGTTTGATTGGCGAGACACAAAACCACAAAAACAACATCAGCTAGTTCTTCACCAAGATCTTTGTTTTTATCGCTTTCTTTCTCTGATTGTTCCCCGTAACGACGGGCAATAATGCGCGCCACTTCGCCTACTTCTTCAGTAAGTTGTGCCATATTGGTCAGTTCGTTGAAATACCGAACGCCGTGTTCCTTAATCCAGTTGTCTACGTCTAATTGGGAATCTTTTAAGTTCATATTGTTGTTGTTGTTTTATGGATAAACACAAAGGTAAGTGAAAGTAATAAAAAAAGTTACACATCAAAGAACACCAGTAGACTAAAAAAACCCCACAAATACAGCTCTTCCAATTCTGTGATTACACTTTGATTAAAACTATTTTTTCATTTTGCTTGTTAATCATTTGCTGAAAGAAGTCTTTTAACACCTCATAAAAATCAGAAGAAACGAGTGTTTCGTCTATTTCTTCTATAAAAGAGATTTGTATTCTCTTTCCCTCTGGAAGAATGTCAAAGATAAATAGTCCTACGTTTTGTCCAGTGGCAATCTTAATCGGCTCCGGTACAGATTCGACCATATAACCTTCAGGAATATTTATAGTAATCTGATGTTTTTGCTGTTTGGGATACCCAAAATAAACAGGCATTTCTCTAGCCTCCTTAACAAAAGGGTTTTTGCTGTTTGTGAAAAATAACTTGGGGTTGACAAATATTTTATCGCCTATTATCTCACAATGATTAGCAGTTGAAAATGTGAAAGATTCTATAATTGGTTTTTCTAAATTAGATAGATTTTCTATTTTATAATCACTTATTTGTATTCCGTTTAAAGTATTTTCTAATTTTTCGAGATAGCTGTCCGTATTAATTGCTTTGTTATTTTCTCTAAAACGAAGTGCTAGATAATCGCTTTTTTGAATGCGACATTTCCCAGCAATTTTTCCATATTCATCAACTGACACAAATAAAGCAATATTTTCATTAGAGGTCGTTTTTGGCATAAGATCTATTTCCTCTGACGACCCATCTTTTCTTATCAATCTCCCGAATCTGTTTAATGTATTAAAAGGAATAATATTAGGTATCGTATATTTATTTGTAGCATCTAATAGTATTTGTTTGCCATCAATTTGTACTCCTGCAATTACATAATTGAAAATTGTTCGGTTAGGAAAAGCAGGAATACCATGTTCGATAGTACTTAACAAAACTGGATTAACATTAATACCTGCCAACTTTAACATCCCAATTAATATAAAATTAATTTCGGCTACATTTCCTGTTTTCTCAACATATGCTTTTTCAACTCCTTTATCAACAAAATACCCAAACTGATTATTCCAATTCATCTTTTGTTGTACAAATTTAAAAATGATGCTAAGCTTTTCTAATTGTGACAAATCCGCCTTATCTGAACCTCCAATAATAAATCTCAAATCATCAATTAGATACGACTGCTCATCTAACGCAATACCAAAGTCTTTATTTTCAAAAATAGTTCTAGAAACGCCCTCCCAAGTGATTGAGTAATCTTTTATTTCTTGATTAGGAAAACGTGTTCTTTCTAGTTCATATCGAATAGAAGACTTATAGTTTTTGATATTATCAACATAATCTTCCTCTTTCAATGCGGGCACATCATTGGCAATATGTAAAGTATTAATTTGCTTGTAGTTCATACTACCTGTCTCCCTGTATTTCTTTTCAAAGTTTTGAAACCCATTTGCAATTTTAGCTTCTGTCTTTACTTTTACGCTGCCGGTTAGAATAGGTTTATAAATATAAAACTCAGGTATTTCCGTTTTGTATTCTGCATAATTCAAAGGGATATCGTATTGAATATCAAAAAACGGAAATTTAACAACATTCTCTGATTTCAAACTATATCTAAATTCAATAATTGAACCTACTTTTACATTGGGCATCGTGATACTTGCCTCGTTCCAGTATTCATTTATATTTTTTTTAAAACTGCCTTCGCTATTTAATTTAGTTTTAACAATATCAAGACCTTCGAGGTTATAAGTAATGGCGTCAGAAAACCTTACAACATCATCGCTCATATTTTCATAACCCACATAATAGGGCACTTCAAAATTTGCCCAACGTAGCCCTTCTTTTTTATAAATCTTGATTCTTATCTGACATTCGTGTATCGCGTAAAACCCCTTTTCATTTTCATATTTAAAAACTGTTTTTCCCTTTTTAAATAGTATTGCGGCCACTGCAGCGGTATCTTTTGGATGTACTCGTTGTTTTAATTCTTCAATAGAAACTTTACTTAAATCAGAATTTTGTGCATTTATTTTTGAGAACAAAAAAACAAATAAAAAAAGGAGTAGTGATTTTTTACAAAGCATTATGATTAAACTTTGGTTAAAATAATTTTTTCGTTTTCCTTATCTATCATACCTTGATAGTACTCTTTTAGCATAGAGTAATAATCCGATGGAATTATTGCCGTATTTACCTGGTTTATTATGGATATTTGAATCTGGTTTCCTACCACATTCGTAATAAAACTGAAACTCCCGAGGTTCTCTTGCATTGTAATAACTGCGGGATCGGGAACTTTTTCTATAGTATATCCTTCTGGAATATGAATATTTATCGTATTTTTTTCTATGAATGGAAATCCATAATCCACGGGATATTGACGTACTTCTTGCTGAAACGGGTTTTTTACCTCTGTAAAAAACAGCATTGGACTCACATAAATTTTGCCTCCAATTATTTAACAAAGATTAGAACCAGTGAAGGAGTACGTTTCCATAACAGCTAATTTAAGATCCTTTTCATTTTCTCTTGAATAGCCTGTCACTTCGATTTTTCTATTTTCATTCTCTAACTTTTCAAGATAGCTGTCTTCTGTAACATTATCCACTTTTTTCCTAAAAGTCATTGCATTATAATCTGTTTGTTGCTTCCTCAGTTTTCCAGAGATCATACCTCTTTCATCAATAGTGTAATTCATCATAACCGTGCTATTAGAATTCACTTTGGGCATTAAATCAACCACATCCGACGTCCCATCTTTTCTAATCAATCTCCCTATCCAGTTCAAAGCCCTAAAAGGCAGTACGTTTGGCGTTGCAAATTTATCTGACGCATCTAACAACATCATCCCACTTGGAGTTTCAACTGCAGCAATCACATAATTAAAAGCGGTCCTATTAGGAAACAATGCAATTCCATTAGATCGCGTGCTCACCAAAACTGGATTTGCATTCAATCCAGAATAGCGCAACATCGCAGTCAGCATCAGGTTGATTTCAGCTATGTTCCCGGCCTTGTCCTGATAAGCTTTTTTTACTCCATCATTACAGGAATAGCCGTAATAATCATTCCATTTTATATTAGCTTTCACAAAATTATAAATCACATCTATTTTTTCATACGGGGTTTTCAAACCGGTAATCAAGCTATTTATATCATCCTCAAAATACCCAGTCTTGTTAAGCTCTGCTCCAAAATCGTCATTCTCATAAATCTTTTTTGTAGCTGAAGGCCAATCTGTGGCATACGAATCATTAGAGCTGTCAGGAAATTTAGTCATAGCCAACTCATGCGAAATACTTGATGTATAATTATCAATATTATTGACATAATCTTCCTCTTTCATCGCTGGTAAACTCTCCGCTACGTAGGTTGTGATTGTTTCGAGGTAATCAATTTTTGTTTGAGAAAACACCGTCTTACTCACCCGGTTACCTGATCTTTCTTTACTGTTTTTAACAATAGTTTTCTTTTTCCTTTCATCAGTAACCTTTAGAAAAACATATCCTTTTTGATTCGGGCGATAAACAAAATATTCTGGTATATGAGTTATGAATTCCGAATAATTAACTGGAATGCTACTCTGAAAGCTCCAATCGACTAGTTCGCTTAACCGCGGAGATTTAATGGTATATTCGAATTCAATAACCGAACCTTCTTTTACATTAGGCATTGTTATCTTCTTGCTCCCCCAATACTTATTAATTTCTTCATTAAATTCCCCATCATTTTTTAATTTGTCCTTTTCTATTTTATCTCCTACTAGATTATAGGTGACCGCATCTGAGATATAAATTTTTTCTTCGCCATTACTTCCCAAGTAATAACGTACCGCTTGGTTTGCCCAATCATATCCTTCTTTTTTATAAATTTTAATACGGGTTTGCACAACGGTAATTATTTTAAACCCTTCATCTTCAATATACTCAAATCGAACCTCCCCTTTTTTATATAATATGGCTGCCACTGCAGCAGAATCTCTAGGATGAACTTTCTCTTGAAGTTCGGCAACGGAAACTTTTCCTAATTTAAAGTCTTGCGCATTTAAATTTGAAAAAAATGTTGCAATTAATAAAAAGAAGGCTAATTGACTTAATTTCATCGGTTTAGATTTTGGTTAATATAATTTTGGCGTTATCGTTTCTTGAAACTTGTTCTATAAAAAGTCGGTATTCATCGTAATCCGTGTTCGAGTACATTCCTTTTGTTATGAATAGACTTCGTTCGTAAATAAGACTACCGTCTTCCTTTTTTATATATTTTGTTTTATATTCTCCAAACTTACTTTTTAATTCATAATTGTTTGGTAAAAATTCGACAGCGAATTCGTGGGGTAATACAATTGCAATTTCATCGGAATCAGAAAATCCTCTTTGAATTTCGAATGGATTTTTACGATTTCTAATTCTTTTTACGCTACCCGTATACTGATTGTAAGCATTGAGGGCAAACATCATTTTACCTCCAGAAATATTACCATAATTCCCCGCGTTAATTTCTGTTTTTTCAGTTAATCGAACATTCTCTTTATCATTAAAAAAAGCGGTGTTAGTAATTTTTAAATTTCCTGATATTACCCCAATACCGTTTATAATGTGCTTCTTTTTCCGTCGGAGGAAGATTGACTAAGAGCGCTTTTTGATTGTATTGCGATCCTTCAGATATTATTGTGATTTTCCCTACTAAATCTCCCTCTTTCGATAAAAAATAGCTGCCGGAACTGCTTTGAGTATTGTCCTTGTCTTTGTATAGTTTCGTTCTGACAATTTCACCTCCTTCCGGCTTTATAACTAAAACATTTCTGTCATCGGTAAAAGTACCTTGGTAACCAAAAGGATCATCCTGACTTGTACACTCTAACCAAATGTAATTATCCTCATTAGGAATCGCTAAAATCATATGATTCCCTTGCATCGATACAAAGTCAGATTCAATATCTTTCTTGTAGCTGTCGCCATATAAAATTGTATTGTAGGAAGGCACACCTACTACCTCCAAAAGAGCCTTTGTATAATTTGTCAACGCTTTACAATCTCCATACCCTAATCTATCAACATCACTAGCATCCATCGGCTTCCATCCACCTATCCCAACCTGTATGCTGACATATCTTGATTTTTGCTGAACGTAGTCGTAAATCAATTTTGCTTTCACTATTGGATTCATTTCGTCTCCAATAAGGGCTCTCATTTTAGCTTTTGTTTCTTCTGGTAATATCGTTGTGCCCGTTAATATTTCACGAGAGTACCACTGCCCAAATTCTTTCCAGCTTTTAGCAGATCCATCAACGTCCTCCAGGTGAAAAAGTTCTAGTCCCATCATTACTTTTGGTAAAACTACACTAAATGACGGACTGTATTCCTCTTGCTTTTGAGCTGATATATTACTTGCCATATAGGAGAGTTGCGTTGCCGTATCTGATGTTTTTTGGATATTAAAATTTTCAAAATTAAACTCCATTTTTTTAAACCCTAAGTTTTCAGGACAGTCGACATTTAAAACACTTTTTTCTACACTAACAAAAAAGTTAGACACCGGATACCATTGTGGAATAAAAGCAGTGTTTGAAGTTTCGAGCTTGCTTTCATAAACTACCGTAAAAGGATATTGTGTAGGGGTGTAGTCCAAATAAAGATACCTGCTTTCAGAAAAAAGAGTGCTCGAGCCGACTGCGCTTTGGTCCTTAAAATCTTTTCTCTTTACTCTTTTTATTTCGTTGCCAAACCTATCATAAACATAAGCTTCAATCTCTCTAACAGTAATTTTCTTATTATAGTTCTCTATGGCATCTATGGCGGAAAGTCCTTTTTCGTTTAAAACCGTAATAACTCTTTTAGTATGGATAATCATGCTTCTTTGAGAAGAAATAGTAATGTCAATTTGGTTCAAACGTACAATGGCGTTTGCATTTTCTTTTAAGCTATCAGCAATGGTTACTGTAGAATATTCATTCTTCTGCGCTCTTAATGTGGAGCTGAAACCAACAAAAATTGTTAGTAATACTATTTTAATTTTCATGTTTTTGAAAGTATAAATAATTCCGAATACGAAAATTTTACAAAGTAACATCTGTCGAAAACAGGCACTTTGGTTTCAGTTTAATTATTTGTTACTTCCAAAAATAGAATAAATCTTACAATAAACAAGCGATTACTCTTTATTTTTACTATCCATAATTATAGTCACCGGTCCGTCATTTACCAAACTAACTTTCATATCTGCACCAAAAACTCCCGTTAGCACTTTCTTCCCAAATACTAATTCAAGGGACTTTACGAAATTTTCATAAAGCGGAATGGCATTATCCGGTTTTGCTGCTTTAATGTAAGACGGACGATTGCCTTTTTTGGTAGCGGCATGAAGCGTAAACTGGCTAACTACGATTATCTCGCCGTCGATATCCTGAATAGACAAGTTCATCACTTGATTTTCATCATCAAAAATGCGAATTTTAGTGATTTTACCTACTAACCAGTCAATGTCTTCCTGACGGTCCGTATCTACTATTCCAACTAATATCAATAGTCCTTTTTGAATATCGGCCACTACTCTATTGTCGATGGTTACAGATCCCGAGGAAACTCTTTGGAGAACAATTTTCATAGCCCCCTGTCCCCCGAAGAGGGAACATTGTACAGTTGAAAAACAAAAGCTGAATTCATACTAAGAAAAATTTTATTTGTATTTTTGAAAACTCCCCATTCGATAGTTGGGAGGCTATTTTCTATTTTCATCACTTTCTATTCTATCTTCATTATGAATATCTATACGATAGTTTTCGTCATCACCTTCAAGAATTTTTAGGTAACTTCTATAACGGGACCAGGCTATTTCATCTTTTTCTAATGCTTCTTTCACAGCACACTTTGGTTCCTCTTTATGCAAGCAGTTATTGAATTTGCACTGCTCTTTCAATTTAAAAAATTCAGGAAAATAGCCGCTGATTTCTGCCGGCTCCATATCTACTACCCCAAAACCCTTAATACCTGGCGTATCAATAATTTTAGCGTCAAAAGACAAATCATACATTTCAGCAAAAGTTGTTGTGTGCTGGCCTTGCTTACTAGCTTCTGAGATTACTTTTGTTTTTAAGTGCAGTGAAGGTTCCATAGCATTCACCAAAGTTGATTTCCCTACCCCTGAATGCCCTGAAAACATACTCACTTTGCCAATCATCATTTCTTTCAGTTTTTCTATTCCTTTCATTTCAGTAGAGGAAACGCGCAGGCATTTGTATCCAATATTCTGATACACATGCTGCATGTACAATTGTTCATCCAAGGTAGCTTCATCAAAAGTATCTATTTTATTAAATACTAATATAGTTTCTATTCCATAAGCCTCAGCAGTTACTAAAAACCGATCAATAAAATTAAAAGTTGTGGGCGGGTTGTTGATCGTAACCAAAAGGAAAACGCGATCAATATTAGAGGCAATAATATGCATCTGATGGGATAAATTCACTGATTTTCGAACGATATAATTCTTTCTATCGTGAATATTGTGGATAGTACCCGTTACAGTATCCGAAGATTCTTCGAGCTCATAATCCACAATATCCCCTACAGCTATAGGATTGGTACTTTTAATTCCTTTGATTCGGAATTTCCCTTTCATACGGCATTCAATAAAATCGCCTTGTTCTGATTTTACGGTGTACCAACTTCCTGTAGATTTATATACGAGTCCTGTCATTTTTATTATTTACGATATTCGGCGTTCAATGTGCCTTTTTGTACACATGATATGCTTTGCAAAGATAATTGTTTGTTGCGCGTTTAAAGTATGAAGTGTAAAGTTTTTGATTGCTGTAAAATTATAGATAAAAAAATCCCCACAATTTTTTAAAAAAGTGGGGATTCATTCAATAAGATTATATACTAATTATGCATTAATCACTTTGTCTTGATGACCTATACTTTCTTGGTGGATTGCTTTGAACATTCTAAGAACAAACTCTTCAGTCAATCCTTTTTTCTCCCCTTCAAGAATCATTTTTCCTAAAATTTCATTCCAACGTTTGTTTTGCAGTACTGCCACGTTAGCTTCTTTTTTAACCAGACCAATTTCATCAGCCACTTTCATTCTTTTGCCTAACAAATCCAATAGACTAGCATCTAAAACATCAATGTTTGCTCTAAGCTTGGTCATTTTTTGTGTAAATTCAGTAGACTTGTCATCTTCTTTTCTTACTTTCAAATCTACAAAAATTTGTTTCAGGGCAGTTGGTGTTACTTGCTGTGCAGCGTCACTCCAAGCGTTATCTGGATCTGTATGTGTTTCAATGATCATTCCGTCATAATTCAAATCTAGAGCTTCTTGCGTCACCTCAAGTATCATTTCGCGATTTCCTGTGATATGAGATGGATCTATAATTAAAGGTAAATCAGGAAATTTATTTTGTAATTCAATAGCAATTTGCCATTCTGGAATGTTTCTGTATTTTGTTTTTTCGTAAGTAGAAAAACCTCTATGAATTACTCCTAAATTTTTAATTCCTGCATTATACAATCGCTCTACTCCTCCAAGCCATAAAGCCATATCTGGATTTACCGGATTTTTGATCAAAACAATTTTATCAGTTCCTTTTAATGTATCTGCAATTTCTTGAACTGCAAATGGGTTTGCTGTTGTACGAGCACCAACCCATAATACATCAATATCATGCTCCAAAGCTAATATACAGTGTGCCCTAGTTGCCACCTCAGTCCCCATCAATAAACCGGTTTCAGCTTTTGCTTTTTGCAACCATTTCAATCCTATTTCTCCAACACCTTCAAATCCTCCTGGACGTGTTCTTGGCTTCCATATTCCTGCTCTAAAAACACTTACATCAGAATCTTTCAATTCATGTGCTATTTTCAATACTTGTTCTTCTGTTTCAGCACTACAAGGTCCCGCGATCACAAATGGGTGAGTTAAATTGAAATCATTCAACCATGTTCTCATTTCTTTCTTGTTTTCCATCTTTTCTAATTATTTTTTTTATTGTTTTTTTGTGTTGTTCTTCTTTTGTTAATTTTAAACTTCGCTTGAATATTCACTACTTTTTTATATTCATACCATTCAAAATTTCTTTGATTCTATTCACGCTTTCCATTTCTTCAAAAATTGCATTATAGTCTTCTTTTATCAGCAAATCTTTGAACTGGGTAAGATTTGAAATAAACTCTTCTAACGTTTCTATTACCTGTACCTTATTTTGTTTAAAAATAGGCGTCCACATGGCTGGTGAACTTTTGGCTAGTCGAACGGTACTTTCAAATCCCGAACCTGCCATATCAAATATATCCTGTTCGTGTTTTTCTTTATTTATCACCGTTTTACCCAGCATAAAAGCGCTAATGTGAGATAAATGAGAGACATAAGCGATATGTTTGTCATGCGCTTTTGGATCCATGTATCGAATACGCATTCCCATCGCTTTAAAAAGTTCCAATGCCTTTTCCTGTAATTTAAAAGCGGTGCGTTCCACTTCGCAGATAATATTGGTTTTACCCTCATACAGCCCTTTTATTGCTGCCGAAGGTCCTGAAAACTCGGTACCTGCAATAGGGTGTGTCGCAATAAAATTCCTCCTTTTAGGATGATTTGTTACCGCTTCACAAATAGGTGCTTTTGTCGAACCTACCTCAAAAACAATGCTATTCTCATCGATCACATCTAAAACTTTTGGCAGCACAGTCAGCGCAACATCTACCGGAACCGAAAGAATTACGAAATCTGCATCTAAAAGGTTTTCTATTGAAGCAGCCGCATCTACCACTCCCAAGCGCAATGCCTCCTGTAAATGATCTTCATCAGTATCTACACCGTAAACAGTAGCCTCAGGGTACAATCCTTTAATGTCTAATGCCATCGACCCACCAATCAAACCAATTCCTATTATATAAACTTTCATTTTATCTTTTTAACTATTATCCTAAAATTTATTAGGAGCTATTTCCTGCTATCCGTTTCAATCTTTAATGCCTAACTCCGACATTAAAGGATTTCCACTGCTATCAGGGCTAGGGTTTTTTGTTTACAAGTACACCTTTGTCATTGACCACTATAATTCAGACACGATAAATCCCAATATTTCACAAGCACAAGCACATCATCTCCCCCTCCTTCGGATGGGGCTGGGGGGAGGACTAAAATCGATCAATTGCTTCCTGTACTTTTTCTTCTTTCACGCATAGTGCAAATCGGATGTATCCTTCTCCATTGCTTCCAAAGATAGTTCCCGGTGCAATAAAAATAGACTTCTCTTGTAAAATCTGATCAATAAACTCTTCAGCAGAAACACTTCCTTCTGGTAATTTAGCCCAAACAAATAAGCCAACTCCTTCTTTATACACTTTACAACCTAATTTCTCCGCTAATTTCTCCGTCAAAACGCGACGTTTTTCATAAATTACGTTCATCGAGTCAAACCACGATTTATCGCTATTCAGCGCAGCAATCGCCCCTTTTTGAATTCCGAAAAACATACCACTATCCATATTGCTTTTCACTTTCAATATAGCGTCAATCGCGGCAGCATTTCCTAGTACCATTCCCACTCTCCATCCTGCCATGTTAAAGGTTTTGCTCAAAGAGTTAAGTTCTAACGACACCTCTTTGGCCCCGGTAACCTGCAACAAACTCATCGGATTGTCATTCAAAACAAAACTATACGGATTGTCATTGATCAGCAATATTTGATGTTTTTTGGCGAAAGCCACTAATTTTTCAAACAAGCCTAGATTTCCCCTTGCTCCTGTTGGCATATGCGGATATCCAATCCACATCATTTTCACTTTCGACAAATCTAATTTTTCTAAAGCTTCAAAATCAGGTTCCCAATCCGTACTCTCTTTTAAATCATAATAAACAGGTATAGCCCCTACTAAGTTTGTTACTGAAGTATATGTAGGATACCCCGGGTTCGGAATCAAAACTTCATCTCCTTCATTTAAAAAAGCTAGTGAAATATGCATTATGCCTTCTTTAGAACCCATTAGAGGCAAAATTTCTGTATTGGGATTCAAGGCTACCTCATAATTATTCAAATAAAAATCAGCCATACTTTTACGCAATTCCGGTAATCCCTGATAACTCTGATACTGATGTGCATTTTCATCTTCTAGCGCTAGTTTCACAGCATCAATAACCGACTGTGATGGTCGCAAGTCTGGACTTCCAATTCCCATATTGATAATCGGTTTTCCTTCTAAAGCCAATTGTCGTACTTCTCTCAATTTAGAAGAGAAATAATATTCTTCAATTATGTCTAAACGTCTTGCAGTTTTCATTCAATCTTACTTTTATATAATTAACCTTAGTCTCAATTCCCTGTTCGAAGGCTAGGGTGCCTTATGGTTTCGTGTTTTTATATTCCCCTAACACTTTAAAGTATTCTGCCATAATTTCTAACAGCGCTTTTGTTTTAGCATAATCAGCATACTTTTCGAAAGTCACATCCACAAAAAAGGAATATTTCCATGGCGTTTCTATCTTTGGCAGCGATTGAATTTTTGTTAAATTCATTTTGCAATCACTCATTACATTTAGTACTGCTGCCAGACTGCCTCGTTTATGATCTAATTCAAATTTCAAAGAAGCTCTATTGATATCTTCTTCAGCCAGAAATGAATTCTCTTTTTTAATAATTACAAAACGGGTCATGTTGTTTTTTATGGTCTGAATTTCTGGTGCCAAAATTTCCAAATCATACATTTCAGAAGCCGTTACACTAGCAATTGCTGCAATCCCTTTCAATTGTTCGTCCTGAATTCTACGAGCGGTTTCGGCAGTATCTTTATCCTCAACTAATTTTATTTTTGGATACTTTTTAAAGAAATCCATACATTGTAACAACGCCATCGGATGAGAATGGACTTCTACAATATCTTCTATTGTTTGTCCTTTAAGCGCCATCAAATTTTGATGAATCCTAAGATAATGTTCTCCTATTATATGTAAGTTATGCTTGTCTATTAAGGCATAATTTGGAATGATAGGTCCTGCAATTGAATTTTCTATGGCCATAACTGCCTGCTCTGCTACGCCTGACAGCAAGCTGTCTACTACTTCTTCAAACGACAAACACTCGTCTACTACTACACTATGTTCATAATATTCCTGTGCTACCTGATGATGAAAGGAGCCTTTAATACCTTGTATCGCGATTTTTGCATTCATATAACAAACTTTTAAGCAAACAAAAAAAAATCCCGTATTTGCAGTCGGGATTGTATATTTATAATTATAAATTTAATTTTTTAATTAAATAACCATAGCACAATCCCCACCTTCTTTCCAGAAGAAATAATAAGTATTGCTAAAATAAAATCGGTTGTTTAACATTGTGTGCGTTATGTATTAATTTTATGCTAAATTATAAATTATTTTGAGTCCAACAAACAAAAATTCAAGTTTTACCAAACAAAAAAGGAATTCTCCGCAAAACTAGTTTTTAATTACATAATAGTTAAAAAAATCGACCTAAAATAGTATTTAAGCAACTGCCTACAAACACGTTCCGTAAACAAAAAAAGTAGGTTTTGTTACAAAATCGATTATGCCTTCACTGCATTTGAAAGCCATTTTTTTCCTTCTGAAATTCGGGTAATCAACATCGCCGAAACTACGTCTCCATTCGCATTTAACAATGTTGCCATCGGATCCACTAAAGTTCCTACAATCATGGCTGCCGGCAAAGCCTGTTCCATTGGAAAACCATAAATAGTGATTGCCAGAATCTCCCCTATGTATCCTCCATTTGGAATTCCGCCCTCGACCACTGAAACTATTATTGTAATCCCTAACGCAATCAGCAAAGTATGCGGATCCGTAAAGTCCTTTCCGAACATAGCAAATATGACAGCAATCTTGATAATAGAAGACATACTCGAACCATCTTTGTGTAAAGGCGCTCCCAGCGGTATAGCGATGTTCCTAATATGTGCTGGTACATGCATTTTCTCTGTTGCTTCCAGATTAGCTGGGATGGTGGCAATACTACTGCAAGTTCCCAGAGCGGTTAGAGCGGGTGTTATATTATTACTCCAAAACACTTTCAGTCCATTTCTCCCTCCCGCGATAAACGCATACAAACTAAAGAATACTACAAAGTAAAAAGCACAAACTCCATAATAAAGACCCAATGGCTTCGCATATGCACCAAATAATTGCGGTCCAAAAATACCCACTTGGTAAGCGAAATAAGCACCTAATCCTATTGGAGCCGTTTTCATGATTAAATGCAGCAATTGTTTCATCACCTCATCCCCTGAGCTTAAGAAACTTTTAAAGGAAGCGCCCTTTTCTCCAGAACGCAAACTGGCAAACCCGATTAAGAAAGAAAAAATAATTAAAGCTAACATTTTTTCTCTCGAAAGTAATTTGTAAAAATCATTGGCGGTGAGCAACTCTGTGATTTGAGAACCTGGACTAACGCTCTGCATGCTTTCCAATGGAATAATAGAAATAATAATATCCTGATGGATGGGAAAAAGTAGGACTCCAATCATCATCAATACTGCCGAAATAACTACTGTACTTAAAAAAACACCAATGACCACAACAAATAATTTTCCTAACTTTTCTGATTTCTCCAGACTCGCAATAGAGGAAGCAATGGTGAAGAAAATTAATGGTATAATTGCCGTAAAAAGTAAATTCAAAAATATATCTCCTAAAGGTTTTATAACCTCAACATCGTTACCAAAAACTAAGCCTAATATACTACCCGCCGTAATCCCACAAAGAAGCCAAATGATACTACTGTAGGTTTTAAATAAACTACCCGACTCACTAGTTACTTTGCTCATATCCTCTACTTTTTTTTTCGTAAATATATTAATCTAATTGGGAAAACGATACTATTTATTATCTAATTCGGTTGAATAGAATACCCGATAAAAAAACCTCATTTATTTTAAATACTATTCTCGTTCCGTGCGGAACTGTCTGTCTGTAGCAATAAAATATGTTATTAATGGAAGTATTTATTTGTTCTGTTTTGTTGAGTCCCTTCAGGACAAAATTGCAAAGATTAATACTTCTAAGAACAAGATAAAGTCCTTATTCGGACAAAAAACCACGATAAATTCATTCTCAAATGTATTCAAAAAACAACAAATCAACCCTTTTTCTGTTTACTTTTGCAACAAATACTATATCATGTCAATAGAAGTAAATAATATATCTAAAAGTTATGGTGCTCAAAAGGCATTAGACAACATTTCATTTTCTGTAAAAAAAGGGGAAATCGTTGGTTTCCTTGGTCCGAATGGAGCTGGAAAATCTACTTTAATGAAAATACTGACCACTTATATTGCTGCCGATGAAGGCACTGCCCTGGTAAACGGACATGATGTGAACTCGGATCAAAAAGCCGTACAGCTTTCTATCGGTTATTTACCAGAGCACAATCCGTTGTATTTGGATTTATATGTGCGTGAATATTTGGATTTTAATGCTGATATCTATAAAGTTGCCAAATCTCGTATCGAGAAAGTATTGCAAATGACTGGCTTAACTGCCGAAAGCCATAAGAAAATACGACAACTGTCTAAAGGATATCGCCAACGAGTAGGTCTTGCCAATGCTTTACTGCACAATCCTGATGTTTTGATTCTCGACGAACCGACGACCGGTTTAGATCCAAATCAATTAATCGAAATACGTAATGTCATCAAAAATGCAGGCAAAGATAAAACTGTTTTTCTTTCCACGCACATCATGCAGGAAGTGGAAGCAATCTGCGACCGCGTCATCATCATCAATAACGGGAAAATAGTAGCTGATAAAAAACTAGATCATTTAATATCTGCTGATAAAGAACAAGTAATAGAGGTAGAATTTGATTATAAAATAGAAGAACAGGCTATAGCCAAAATAGAAAACCTTACTTCGTATAAAAATACGCATGACATGATTTGGGAATTGACTTTCCTCGCTGATAAGGACATGCGCCCTGCCGTTTTTGATTTTGCCACAGCAAATGGTTTAAAAACATTGCAACTCAATCAAAAGAATAAAAACTTGGAAACTGTGTTTAGGGAGCTCACTAAGAAGTAGTGCTAAGTAAACCGTTTTTAGTATTCAGTACATAGCTTTTACCATATCTTTCACATAAAAAAAGCTCGTTTAAATCCCAAAGTGGCAGAATTTGAACGAGCTTTTTTATTTATGTTGTACCAAACAAATTTATGTTTTGGTCCAAATTGTTGTCATATAATGACCATGTAACAACTACTTACTATCTAAAGGTGCACCCACTGCAATATCACATCTGTGATTTGTTTGTCCATGTGGCGGATTCATCCCTTCAGTTGTAGGTGTTACTTCTGACGAGGCTGATGCATTGTTTACTGTATAAGTGGTAGCAGGAGCACTTTGAGGCTGACTATTAGCCGCAGCTGGAACCGATGAGTTTAGTGGAGCACCGACAGCGATATCACAACGATGACCTACCTGACCGTGTTGCGGATTCATTCCTTTTGCAACAGTGGCAGCAGCTGGTGTTCCCAGTTGATTAACCGCTGGAACGGCCGCTGGATCAGTAACCGGAGTAACATTTTGATAAAAAGGCACAACGTTTCTTGAATTAGCATCAACCTGGTTTATGCTTTCATCCTTACAAGAGGTCAATGCAAGTAAAAAAAGGAAGAGGAAGGAAAAATATGTTTTCATGGCAGCGTGTTTACACTTGTTTCTAATCAAATATAAGCCTTTAAAAATCTTCTTCAAAATAAAATTTCATTCTAACGCGCTTACTCGATTAAATAGTAATAGAATAAATGCATTTTAAGCATCACTTAAAAAACTTTGCTGGCGATATGTTTAATATTTTCTGATTTTCCCATCGAATAATAATGTAGAACTGGAACTCCTGCTGCTTTAAGCTCTAATGATTGTTGGATAGCCCACTCAATACCTACCTGTTTTATGTCAGCGTTTGTTTTACATCCCTCTACCGCCTGAATTAAATCTTCGGGCAAATCAATCCTAAAAATCTGCGGCAATATCTGTAGGTGTCTTTGAACTGCTAATGGCTTAATACCTGGAATAATAGGAATCATGATTCCCATTTCGCGTGCTTTGGCAACAAACTCAAAGTATTTGATATTATCAAAAAACATTTGTGTCACCACATAATCGGCGCCTGCATCAACTTTTGCCTTTAGCCTTTTTAAATCTGAAAGTAGCGATGGTGATTCTAAATGTTTCTCCGGATAACCCGCTACACCAATACAAAAATCAGCTTTATTATCAACATGCATTACATCATGCATATATTTCCCCTCATTTAGCAGCTTTATTTGTTGAACTAAGTCTACTGCAAAGTTGTTACCTCCTATTTTTGGAACAAAAGATTGTTCGTCTTTCATCGCGTCACCACGTAAGGCCATCACATTATTGATTCCTAAATAATGACAATCTACCAATAAATATTCGGTTTCTTCTTTTGTAAAGCCACCGCAAAGAACATGAGGTACGGTATCTACATCATATTTATGTTTTATAGACGCACAAATTCCTAATGTCCCTGGGCGCATTCTAGTTAATTTTTTATCTAGTAAACCATTTCCCTTATCTACATAAATAAATTCTTCTCTCGAAGTAGTCACATCAATAAATGGTGGTTTAAACTCCATCAACGGATCAATATTATCGTACAGGTCCTGGATGCTTTTTCCTTTTTGTGGTGGAATAATTTCAAATGAGAATAATGTTTCTCCTTTGGCGTCTTCTATGTGATTTGTTACTTTCATAATTCAGCCCCCTAACTCCGCCGTAGCGCAAGAATTCCTGAAAGGGGTTGTCAGGATTATTGTTAATCATTACCTTTTTTAGTTCCCCACAGGGTCTCTAATCTGCTATATTTGGATTTAACCATTTCATGGCTACTTCAGTTGGCACACTTCTGCGTTTTGCATAATCAATCACTTGATCTTCCTTTATCTTACCAAGTCCGAAATATTTACTTTCTGGATTCCCAAAATAATAGCCTGATACTGATGACGCGGGCCACATTGCCATACTTTCTGTCAATGTCACCCCAATTTCTTCTTCAACATTTAGTAATTTCCAAATAGTTGGTTTTTCCAGATGATCAGGACATGCAGGATAACCAGGAGCAGGTCTAATACCTTTGTAAGTTTCTGCAATCATATCGTCAGTACTTAATACCTCATCCGCCGCGTAACCCCAGATTTCCTTTCTTATTTTTTCGTGTAAGTATTCGGCAAAAGCTTCCGCAAAACGGTCTGCCAATGCTTTAACCATTATCGAATTATAATCATCCAAATCCTTTTCAAATTCTGCTGCCCATTCATCAACACCAAAGCCAGTAGTTACGCAAAAGGCACCCATATAATCCGTCTTTCCAGAATCTTTTGGAGCTATAAAATCAGACAAAGCGATATTTGGTGCTCCCTTTGTCTTTTGCGATTGTTGTCTTAAAGTCAGGAAGACCTGCTTTGAAGCAACTCCCCCTGCGGGGGCTGGAGGGGTCAACTCAATATCATCATCGTTGATTTGATTCGCCGGAAAAATACCATAGATTCCTTTGGCTGTCAGTTTCTTTTCTTTCAAAATAACTTTCAACATTTCCTGCGCATCTGCAAAAACGGAAGTCGCTTGTTCGCCAACAACATCATCACTGAGAATAGCAGGATATTTACCAAACAATTGCCATGTTCTAAAAAATGGCGTCCAATCGATATAAGGAGTTAGTACTTCTAAGTCTACTTCGATTGTTTTTTGTCCAATAAAATTGGGTGTCATAGGAGTATACTTCTCCCAATCTAATTGTAATTTATTTTTGCGCGCCTGCTCAATTGACAAGAAATTTTTGTCTCTCGAACGGTTCAAAAAAGTCTCTCTAAAGGCGTCATATTCTTCCCGAATTGAGGCTGCATATATTTTTTTATCACTATTTAATAAGCTACCTGCGACCGTTACGGCTCTAGAAGCATCATTTACGTGAATGACTGTCTGTCTGTATTGCGGGGCAATTTTCACAGCGGTATGCGCGCGCGAGGTTGTCGCACCACCAATCATGATTGGAATTTTTATATTTTGTTTGTCTAGTTCTTTGGCCAAATACACCATTTCGTCCAATGAGGGCGTGATTAACCCACTTAAACCAATAATATCTACATTGTGTTCTATTGCAGCTGCTATAATACGCTCTGGAGTTACCATCACTCCCAAATCGACAATCTCATAATTATTACAAGCTAAAACGACAGCTACAATGTTTTTCCCAATATCATGGACATCCCCCTTCACGGTCGCCATAAGAATTTTTCCATTCCCTCTTTTGTCGCCAGCTTCCTTAGACGCTTCAATAAATGGTAATAAATAAGCTACTGCTTTTTTCATTACCCTTGCTGATTTCACTACTTGAGGCAGAAACATTTTTCCGCTTCCAAATAGATCTCCTACAACATTCATACCGGTCATCAAGTTGATCTCGATTACCTCAATTGGTTTTGAAGCTGCTAACCTCGCCTCTTCAATATCCAAAAGTATAAATTCATCCACCCCCCTTACCAAAGAATGAGTGAGTCTTTCCTGTATTGTTCCTGAGCGCCATTCTTGAATCGCTTTCTCGGTACTTCTTACATCTCCTTTTACATTTTCAGCAAAATCCAATAACCGTTCTGTAGCATCATCGCGTCGGTTTAGAATCACGTCTTCCACATGCTCTAAAAGATCTTTTGGGATCTCGTCATAAATAGAAAGCATTTCTGGATTTACGATTCCCATCGTCATTCCGTTTTGAATCGCATGATACAAGAAAACAGAATGCATCGCTTCCCGCACCGTATCATTTCCTCTAAATGAAAAAGAAACATTACTCACCCCTCCACTTACATTTGCATAGGGAAGGTTCTCTCTAATCCATTTAGTCGCTCTGAAAAAATCCAGCGCATTTAATTTATGTTCGTCCATCCCAGTTGCAACCGGAAAAATATTGGGATCAAAAATAATATCTTCAGCAGGGAAGCCCACTACGTCTACTAATATATCATAGGAACGTTTACAAATTTCGATACGTCTTTCGTAATTATCTGCTTGACCTGTTTCATCAAATGCCATTATAATCACAGCGGCACCATAGCGTTTTACTAATTTCGCTTGACGAATAAAGTTCTCTTCGCCCTCCTTTAAAGAAATAGAGTTTACGATACTCTTACCTTGGGCTACTTTTAATCCCGCTTCGATAATTTCCCATTTAGAACTATCAATCATCAAAGGCACCCGAGAAATGTCTGGTTCAGATGCAATTAAGTTTAAAAAAGTAGTCATGGCATAAACACCATCTAATAGCCCTTCATCCATATTGATATCGATGATTTGGGCGCCACCTTCTACCTGGTCTCTAGCTACAGCTAGAGCTTCAGCATATTTTTCTTCTTTAATAAGACGCAAAAATTTTCTAGAGCCAGTAACATTAGTTCGCTCTCCAACATTTACAAAATTACTTTCTGGAGTAATGATTAAGGGTTCTAAACCTGATAATTTTAAGTACTTCGTTTCTGCTGCTGCCATTTTTTATTTTTATTTGTCCTTCAAGGTTAATAAACCAGGTAGGTTTAGCTTTTTTGTTTTTGCTCTAAAGCCATTTTTTTATTTGGACGTGCCCCAAAAGGGTCGGGCTATTCGTTCCCACCCTTTTTCTTGAATTGTCTCGGGTTTAAACCCGACGCAATTCAAGAAAAAGGAGCTCCACTACTATCCCTCACGCGGATTTATGCATTCTATGTCATTTCCATTCATTTTTGCCATTGCGAGGAACGAAGCAATCGCATACAGCATTTAACACAATCCATTTCCTCACTTTTGTCGTTCCAACGAAGGAGGAATCTCCATTACAGAAGCAACTTGATTAGATTCTTCGTTCCTCAGAATGACAAAATTAGCGCTCATCATTTGTGATGGCAGAGTGTTAAACTCTACTCTTATTTCTCGTCCAGTCCCAAACTTTGTAAAATTGCTTTAATAGACATTTCATCTAATTCAATTCTTTTTAAAATTTCAATAATTTTTTTAATGTTGTTTTCTTTAACTGCATTATCAAAATCATTACTTAATCCACTCACATATAACCTTTCATTCACAGTCATTCCAGAGTATTTATTTGCCATAATTTAATTTTAAAATTCCATATACTGTATGGTCTTGGAAACCACTAAATCAGATTACTTCGTAGGTAGAACAAAGTTAACTTGCCTTAACCTCACCATTTTTACTTATTGTTATTCTCTCTTCTTTGTCATTCTGAGGGACGAAGAATCTTTGTTATGTGAGCAACTTGTAGAGATTCTTCCTTCGTCAGAATGACAAAATAGTATAGTTCTACTCCGTCTTACATCACCGCCGTAGAAACTCTTGGTTTATAATCCTTTGCAATATCTGCGATCAACTTGATGTGCTCTGGTGTTGTCCCGCAGCATCCCCCAATTATATTCACTAGATTATCGTCTAAGTACTCTTTAATAAAAACCTGCATTTGCTCCGGTGTTTCGTCGTATTCTCCAAAAGCATTTGGTAATCCTGCATTAGGATGTACCGAAATATTAAAGGAGGTATTGTGTGCCAATTCTTTTAGATATGGTTTCAATTGATCTGCACCTAAGGCACAATTAAAACCAACGCTTAACAAAGGAATGTGTGAAATCGAAATCAGGAAAGCCTCTACGGTTTGCCCTGAAAGTGTTCTTCCCGATGCATCCGTGATGGTTCCTGAAACCATGATTGGAATATCGATATTGCGTTCATCTTTTACTTCTTCAATCGCAAAAAGTGCCGCTTTAGCGTTTAAAGTGTCGAAAATCGTTTCTACTAATAGTAAATCACTACCGCCATCGATTAAAGCTTCGACTTGTTGTTTGTATGCGATGCGTAAATCATCAAAACTTACGGCTCTGTATCCAGGATCATTTACGTCTGGCGACATGCTCGCTGTTCTGTTTGTTGGTCCTATGGAACCAGCAACAAAACGCGGCTTATCTGGGTTTTTTGCTGTAAATGAATCTGCTACTTCACGAGCTATTTTAGCCGATTCATAGTTTAATTCATATACAATATCTTCTAAATGATAATCAGCCATACCGATGGTAGTACTTGAAAAAGTATTCGTTTCGACAATATCTGCTCCTGCTTCAAAATATTTGGCATGGACATCACGGATGGCTTGGGGTTGTGTTATGGACAATAGATCATTGTTCCCTTTTAGAGAATAGGAAAAGTCTTTAAAACGTTCCCCACGGAAATCTTGTTCAGAAAAATTATAACGCTGTAACATCGTTCCCATTGCTCCATCGAGTACGAGTATTCTTTCTAAAAGAGCCTCCCTAATCGCTGGAGAAGAAGTTCCTATTGATTCTTTTATAGTATTTGACATGACTTATAATAATTTGGAATTTAGAGATTTTCTAAATTTAACTTTTGATTAATAATTACAAAAGCTCACTATACAAATTCTTTAGCCCTGATGGAAGCGGTAACCTATTGCGCCGGGGTTCGGTGCAATAGATATAGCGTACAGCAGGAAGGATATTGGCAAAAAACACCAATCATTCGCTCTAAAAATATATTAAAATGTTGTCAAGAAAAGGTTTGAGAAATACTGTGGAAGTATTCTTGTGTTATCTATCTTGAATACTGAATAGTTCAGCATAAAGTAGAATGTAGCACCTTCTTTATAAGATAAAGGGTTGCTAAGGTTTCGTTGGGTCTTTCCCTCCGCCTTTCGTGATAACGATCAATAAATATAGGAACACTGCAAAGTAAAGATATAGCGTTAACACTTGCAAGTATTAACGCTATATTTTTTTATTGCTTTTTATTCAAATTGTTAAACAATAGCCTTAACCACTGCTTTTGGTGCTTCTTTACGAGTTCCGTCAAATCCGTCAACTCCTGCAACGGTGGTGTATTTTAGTACATATTTCTTGCCTGGATTGATAATTTGATAAGCGGCCTGACACATAAGTGTCGCCTCGTGAAAACCACAAAGGATTAATTTTAATTTACCTGGATAGGTGTTCACGTCCCCAATGGCAAAAATACCTGGAATATTAGTCTGGTAATCCAAAGAATTATCAACTTTAATAGCGTTTTTCTCAATTTCTAGTCCCCAGTTTCCAATTGGCCCTAGCTTTGGCGTAAGACCAAAAAGAGGAATAAAGTAGTCTGTAGCAATTGTTCTTTCTGCCTCATTTTCATTAAGAACGATTGATTCAATATGTTCTGCACCGTTCAAGCCTATAACTTCGGCCGGAGTGATCAGTCTTATTTTTCCTAAATCTTTCAATTCTTGTACTTTTTCTACAGAATCCAATGCTCCTCTAAACTCATTTCTTCTGTGAATTAAGGTTACCTCAGCAGCAATATCTGCAAGGAAAATACTCCAGTCTAGAGCAGAGTCTCCACCGCCCGCAATAACCACTCTTTTATCTCTAAATTCTTCAGGGTCTTTGATGAAGTACTTTACTCCTTTATCTTCATAAAAATTGATCCCATCTATAAGCGGTTTTCTTGGCTCAAAACTTCCCAAACCTCCTGCAATTGCAACAACCGAAGCGTGAATTAGAGTTCCTTTATTAGAGGTAACAATAAAACTCCCATCCTCTTGTTTTTCGATAGTTTCAGCACGTTCGCCAAGGGTAAATCCTGGCTCGAATTGCTTTATTTGTTCCATCAAATTATCCACTAAATCCCCCGCTAACACTTCTGGAAATCCAGGAATGTCGTAGATTGGTTTTTTAGGATATAGTTCTGAAAGTTGACCGCCCACTTGTGGTAACGCGTCTAATATGTGACATTTTAATTTTAGTAAACCCGCCTCAAAAACGGCAAATAAACCAGTTGGACCGGCTCCTATAATTAGGATATCTGTTTTAATCATTTCTATACTCTTCATGTACTTTCTATTATGCTACTAATTTATTACAAATTTACGATTGATTCTTACTTAACCAAGGGATCAATATCATTCGCTTGTTTTTCCCTCTATTTATTCTTTGTTTTTTAACGCTGCTGTAACCTCATTCATTCTCTGGACTTTCTCTTCAAAATCACCTTTAAGTGTCTTGCGGTATTCATTCAGGTTCAAAACCATTTGACTAATGTCCTCCGGGATTATTTCTTCGAAAAACTCTCGTAATCTTTTAGCCGTTGTGGGTGATTTTCCATTTGTTGATATTGCAATTTTTACATTTCCCTTAGTCACTATACCCCCCAAATAATAATCGCACAATTCTGGCGTATCAGCAATATTACAGATGAGGTATCGTTCTCTACACAATTCAAAAATTCTTTTATTCACTGCAAGATCGTCCGTACAAGCAATAACCATATGCCTTTTCTTGAGCATTTTTTTCTTAAATTTTTTCATTGTCAGTTTTACCGAATCATGCTTATTGACTAGGTCAACTAATTCAGGTAAAAACCTAGGAGCAACAACCTCAACATTTGCATTGGGACTCGATTTTAACAAAAATGATAATTTTTCTAAGCCTACATTTCCTCCTCCTACGATAAGCATATTGACTTGCTGCATTTTTAAAAATATCGGATACAATTCATTCCTTTCCATACACCAGTATCGTATTGTGGTTTGATTTTAATTCTTTATAAAAACCTGCTCTTTTCTTGCTGTCCCCAACTACTTCTCCAATTACAATTATGGCTGGCGAACTTAATTTATTCACTGCCACAGTTTCCTGAATTGTATCAATAGTTCCAATTCCTACTTTTTCCTCTGGCGTGGTCCCGCTTTGAATAATGGCAACGGGCATGTCTCCTTTAGATTCGTTTTGAAATAGAGCAACAATCTCATCCAGCTTACTCATCCCCATCAAGATAACAACTGTTGCCGTAGATTTTGCTGCCAAGGCTACATCCGTTGACAACTTTCTTGATGAAGTTGTTCCCGTAATCACCCAAAAGCTTTCTGAAACTCCTCTTTTCGTCAAAGAAATTCCTTGACTTGCTGGCACTGCAATAGACGATGAAATGCCTGGAACTACAAAGGTAGGAATTCCAAAGCTTTCTACGAATTCTATTTCTTCACTTCCTCTCCCAAAAATAAATGGATCTCCGCCTTTTAATCGCACCACGTTACCGTAAGTAAGCGCGTTATCTACTATTAATTGGTTAATTTCCTCTTGAGAATACGCATGACATCCTTTTCTTTTCCCAACAAATATCTTTAATGCTTTTTTAGGAGCAAAAGACAACAACTCTTCATTAGCCAAAGCATCATACAAAACAACATTCGCTTCAGCCAATGCTTTTGCCCCTTTGATGGTCAGTAAATCTGGATCTCCCGGACCTGCGCCTACCAAGGTTACTTGAGGTTCTATATTATTTTTCATCGCTTAAATCTTTAAGTCTGAATGCCTCAATCGTATCAAAAAAAGCAATTGCTTCTTGAATATATTTTTGTGCAAATTCTTCAGATGGTTCCGTCTTATTGATTTGGAATACTAAGTCCTTTAATGTCGATTGTAACTCGATTTTATTTGTTTCAACAAAAACAGTGTCAAACAAGTTTATGATTCCGGCTTGATGATTTGTTTTCTCGTTTTCTGATAGCAGCAATGCTTTAGCGCCGTTTACGAAACCGGCATAGGCATGATAAATGGCATCTGCCCAATTTTTATCTTCAAACGCTTCTTGTGCAAAAGTCAATTTATCTTTGGCTTCCAATAATAATGTAGCCACAAGGTCAATTACAACGCCCGCACATTCTCCTACTCCAACTGCTTTTACGTAGTTATCTGCATTTCCCCAATCAATAAAATCAGCCTCAACTAAATTTGTAGTGTCTGCCAATGGTTTTAATAATTCGTAGAAATACTTTTCACCTTGTGTAATGTAATAGTCTAAAAATAATTTTCCATTCGCATTAGCTTCAAAATCATTTAAAATATAACGCAAAGCATCTGGACCTCTTCTACTTGGAACTTTGATTACTTTATCTGAAAAACGTCCTGAACCGTTGCCTAAATTCCCACCACCCAAGAGTACTTGAAGTGCTGGGGCCACTAGTTTTCCGGCTTTAATGGACATCCCCTGAAAACCAATTGCCGACATGTTGTGCTGTCCACAAGCATTCATACAACCACTGATTTTTATAGTGATTTCTCTGTTCTCTTGATATTGTGGGAATTCTAATTTTAATACTCTTTCTAATTCCTGGGCAATTCCAGTACTGCTTGCGATTCCTAAATTACAAGTATCAGTTCCTGGACATGCGGTGATATCGTTAATAGTATCATAACCTAAAGTTGCGAAGTCTAATTTAACTAATTCCAGATAGAAGAAAGCTAAATTTTCTTCTTTTATATTTCGAACAACAATGTTTTGTTTTAATGAAAAGCGCAATTCATTAGCACCGTAGTTTTTAATCAAATCAGCTAATAATGTTGCCTTATCAGTATAAAAATCTCCTAAAAGTACTTTTATTCCTATGGCGTAATATCCTGCTTGTTTTTGAGCTATAACATTTGATTTTTTCCAAGTTTCAAAAGCTACCGTGTCTTCAATAGTTACTTTCGGTACTTCTAATAAAGTCTCTGGAATGGCAACATCAAAATCAGTGGTGTCAATTTCTATACTTTGATAAGACAAGGCTGCTTTTTCCTCATCAACCAATCGCATAAATTCATCTCGTCCTATATCTTTAATTAAAAACTTCATACGTGCTTTTAAACGCTTCGCTCTTTCTCCATAGCGATCAAATATCCTCAATACCCCTTCTGTGGTTGGAATGATTTGGTTTGCTGGAATAAATTCCGAAAGTAATTCGGCATGTGCAGGCTGAGAACCTAATCCTCCTCCTAGCATTACTTTAAATCCACGCTCACCGTTAACAATTTTTGGAATAAATCCAAGATCATGCAAATAACTCAATGCGGTATCTTTATCTGATGACGAGAATGATATTTTGAACTTACGTCCCATTTCTTGACAAATAGGATTTCTCAAGAAAAACTGAAACATCGCATGTGCATAAGGCGACACGTCAAAAGGTTCGTCTACATCAACACCTGCGAGTTCACTTGCTGTAATATTTCTTACGGTATTCCCACAAGCCTCGCGAAGAGTAATATCATCGATTGCTAATTGTGCCCAGAGCTCAGGGGTTCTATCTAAACTTACATAGTGGATTTGTATATCCTGGCGTGTGGTGATATGCAAACGTCCTGTTGAATACTCATCTGAGACCTTAGTGATACGCTCTAACTGTTCGCTGGTTACTCTTCCAAATGGTAATTTAATACGAATCATTTGAACGCCTTCTTGGCGCTGTCCGTAAACACCACGTGCCAAACGGAGGCTACGAAAACGCTCATCATCAATCTTGCCTTCTTTAAATAATGCAATTTTTCTTTCTAAATCAACGATCTCTTTTTGAACAATCGGATCTTCTATTTCGGTTCTAAAACTTTCCATATGTATTTATTTTTGTCCTCCCCCCGACTCCCTCCGAAATAGGGGGAGCCATTGAGGAGCTTGATTGTGTTATGTTCTGATTTTAAATTTACTCACCTGAATGAAACTCAGCCTTTTTTATTTCCTAAATAATAAACTTCCTATCCACAAAGTTCATCAACAATCTCTCCCTCAACTTCGGAGACGGCTAGGTGGAAATTATCTAATAAAACCAACTCCTGCAGTCGTATTGGTTGCTGCATCAATTAAGATAAAAGCACCATTCGATTTATTGTCGTTATAAGAGTCAAAATAGATTGCTTTACTTAACTTGATATTTACTTCCCCAATTTCGTTAATCGCTAATTGACTAGCTTCTTTTGTACCAGAAAAATCTGTTGCAATTACATTTTTCACACTATCAATTTTAGCCAAAACTCTGTTTGTATTGTGTTGCACAAAATATTTTGCTCCTGGAACAAGCTTTTTACTATCCATCCAACACACTGTTGTATTGATGTCTTTTTCTACTTGAGGTAATTCAGAGGACTTAACAATCATATCACCTCTGGTAACATTGATATCATTTTCTAATTCTATGGTGATTGAAGAACCTACTACAGCTTCATCAAATTGTTTATCAAAAAAGTGAATATTAGAGACCTTAGACTCCGTTAAAGAAGGTAATACGGTAACAGCATCTCCTACTTTAATACTATTGCCGTACAATTTACCTGCATATCCTCTAAAATCATGGTATACTTCTGTTTTTGGTCGAATTACTGTTTGTACAGGAAAACGCGCTTGTCCTTTTTCATAAACATCGGCTGGCTCTATAGCTTCAAGATGTTCTAATATCGTGTGTCCCGTATACCATGGCATAGCGCCTGCTTTCTCAACGACATTATCTCCAGTTAACGCACTTAGTGGAATGTAACTTACGTTTTGCTCCTTAAAAGTACTTTTTGCGTTCAATGCTTCAAAGTCAGCTTTGATTTTGTTATACACTTCTTCCGAATAATCAACTAAATCCATCTTATTAACAGCAACAATCACCTCTTTCACACGTAATAAATTATTGATAAAAAAGTGACGGTACGTTTGTTCAATTACTCCTTTACGCGCATCAATCAAGATAATAGAAACTTGAGAAGTCGAAGCTCCAGTAACCATGTTACGAGTGTATTCCACGTGTCCTGGGGCATCGGCAATGATGTAACTTTTCTTAGCCGTAGAGAAGTAAATATGTGCTACATCAATGGTGATTCCTTGTTCCCTCTCTGCAACTAATCCATCGGTGGCCAAAGAAAAGTCTAAATAATCGTATCCTTTTTGCTTGCTGCTTTTTTCTATTGCTTGTAACTTATCTGTAGTCAAAGATTGTGTATCGTATAATAACCTTCCTATTAACGTACTCTTTCCGTCGTCTACACTACCTGCTGTTGCTATTTTTAAAACTTCCATTTTATTTTTTGTTTAAAGTTTAAAAGTTTAAGGTTTCAAGTTTCCTTGGTTGCCTTTTTACAAACCTTTAAATCTGAATGTTTTTATTTTTATTTTGTAGACAGATTTTAACCTGTATTATATTTTAATCTTATGAATGAAACTGAACCTAATGATATCTCTATTAAAATAATCAACTCCGTTTGACCTTTCTTGAAAACTATTCAAATATCCCAACTCAAATGCAACCGATGGAGTGATTCCTACTTGCACTGCCGCATAAACTCTATTTTGATCGAATGTGTTTTTAATAATTTTGTTTCCACCATTAATCATTATTTCATCGTAAATAATTCCTTTTAGATACTTGCTTGCTTTTTTCCAAAAAGTATAATCCCCTTGAATCCGGTATCGAAACCTTAGGTAAAACGTAGTTCCCTCTTCTGACGCTAATTTACTGGCATTGCGAACAAAACGCTCTTCTAATAAATACCGGTGCGTTAAATTCACTTTACCTAAAACTTGCTTCACAGTTACATCTTGCTGTACTCGATACTCTGGAATATGAAAACCATTTTTAACTTCAGGATCTTGCGTTGCCAAGGAGAAATAAGCTAAACCTGCTCCTAAATCAAACTTATCCGTCACTTTATCTCTAAGTTGAATGCGGCTTACAAATGTATTTTGCATCACTGGATTTATAAAAATCCTGTTATCAATCTCAGTATGAACAGACCATTTATCATTTAACTCCAACTGATTGTAATACCGTGTCCAGAGTAAAGTTTGTTTATCGACGTTTTTCTCTGTTTGCGCTTTTACTCCAACACTAAAAAGAACTATCCCTACAACTATATTCAAGAATTTCATTCTAAAAGTACCCCTGTTGTTTTCTTTTCTCCATTGCTGCCTCAGAACGTTTATCATCAATCCTTGCACCGCGCTCAGAAATTGTAGAAGACCTAATTTCACCCACCACTTCTGATATTGTTGCTGCATAGGAGTCAACGGCAGCAGTGCAACTCATATCTCCCACTGTTCTAAAACGAACGATTCTTTCTTCAATTTGCTCGTCTTCTTCTTGGTAAACAAAAGGAGAGTGTGACCAAATCATTCCGTCTCTTAAGAAGACCTTGCGTTTGTGCGAAAAGTAAATTGATGGAATTTCTATTTGCTCTTGCTGTATATAACTCCATACATCTAATTCTGTCCAGTTTGAAATAGGAAAAACACGCACGTTTTGTCCGTTTTCAATTCTCCCGTTCAATAAATCAAATAACTCTGGCCGTTGGTTTTTTTCATCCCATTGACCAAAATCATCGCGAACAGAAAAAATACGCTCTTTAGCTCTTGCTTTTTCTTCATCTCTGCGCGCACCACCGATACAAGCATCAAACTTAAATTCTTCGATAGCGTCAAGAAGCGTGGTCGTTTGCAAACTATTTCTACTGGAATACTTCCCCATTTCTTCTATTACTTTTCCTTCATCAATAGCATCTTGTACATGGCGAACAATTAGCTCCAGTCCTAATTCTTTGACTAATCGATCTCTAAATTCAATTGTTTCAGGAAAATTATGTCCTGTATCCACATGTAATAATGGAAAAGGAATTTTAGCTGGAAAGAATGCTTTTTGTGCTAAACGAACCAAAGTAATAGAATCTTTTCCTCCGGAAAAAAGCAATACTGGCTTGTCAAATTGAGCAATCACTTCTCTAAATATATATATAGCTTCGCTTTCTAAGGCATTTGTTTTTACTATCGTATTCATTGTTTTTTTATTTGTTTACTCCCCACAGCTCTCTCCGACGTCGGGGAAAGCATACGGAGTTATATTCTTATTTTTTTGCTTTTTACTGCTTCCTAATTTTAACTTCAAACCTAGTTCCCTCCTTTGGCAGCTAGAGGGCTATGCAATCCGCACTCTTTCTGACTCGATTCCCACCACCATCGTCCGGCTCTGATATCCTCTCCTTCCGCAATTGCTCTAGTACATGGCGCACAACCTATACTCACAAATCCCTGTTTGTGTAAAGCATTTTGAGGCACATTATTTTTTTCTAAATAATCTTCCACTTCTTTTAGGGTCCACTTCAACAACGGATTGAATTTGATTATTTCAAACTTTTCATCGTATTCAAAAAGATGCAAATCATTTCTGTTTTCTGATTGTTCTGCTCTCAAACCCGTAATCCAAACTGAATTCCCTTTTAAAGCTTTTGTTAGTGGGGCTACTTTTCGAATAAAACAACACTCTTTTCTATTTTCTACCGACTCGTAAAAACTGTTGGGTCCTTTTTCATTCAATAGGTTCTGAACATCCGCTGTTTCTGGAAAACACACTTTAATAGGTGTTTTATACTTTTTTAATGTCTTGTGAAAAACATCATATGTTTCCTGAAACAACCGCCCAGTATCTAAGGTGAAAATGTTAATCGGTAATTTATCATTAGCAATCAATGCTGTTATTACTTGGTCCTCTTGGCCAAATGAGGTCGAAAAAACTACTTTGTCTTTGAATTCATTGGCTAAAAAGGAAAGCGTTTCCTCTATGGAGAAATATTTTGTTTTTTCACTTACTATTTGTGCTATTGCTGAACTCATTTTGTTGTTATTTATTAAAAAATCTATTACCCTATAGGTTAGGTAGATTAATAGGCAAAAGTAATACTTATTCCGAAATTACAAAACAAAATTCAGGTTTTTTATTTTAAAAATAAAGTGCCTGATAGACTCAACAGAAGCATATTGAGCACATTTGCTCTACTAATTGTTAAATTATTGAACAATCGTACTTTCCCTACTATTATTGCTAAATAAAACAGTACTTTTTCAATTAATATTCACTTTTTCCAAAATATCTTACATAGTCTACCATTCCTATAGGATAATTGTAAATTAGTTATTATTTTTGTCGAAAATTTACTTTTATGGATTTCCAAATAGGATTGGTAATTGCGGGTTTAACTGTTGGTTTCATCGTAGGCATCACAGGCGTAGGAGGCGGTTCCTTAATGACTCCCATTCTATTGTGGTTTGGCATTCCACCAACAACTGCTGTTGGAACAGACTTATTGTATGCTGCTTTTACTAAAATGGGCGGTGTCTTTGTTCATCATAAAAAAAAGAATATTAACTGGACGATCACGGGTTGGCTTTCTTTGGGCAGTGTCCCAGCGGCGCTACTGACCTTATGGATACTACACAGCATAAAAACAGATATTACCGCTTTAAATTCAATCATAAAATACAGTTTGGGTTGGGCGCTACTATTAACATCGATAGCCGTTTTGTTTAAAAAGAAACTATTAAATCTTTCTCAAAAACATGCTGGCGACAAATTTCACGGTGAAAGTAAAACTCGAAATGTATTAACTTTAGCTATTGGTGTATTGCTGGGAGCAACGGTGACCCTTACTTCGATAGGTGCAGGTGCTTTAGGCACGGTTACGTTATTTTTTCTCTACCCTCTTTTGGCAACTCCACGATTAGTTGGAACGGAGATTGCTCACGCTGTACCATTAACCCTAG
The DNA here is from genome assembly GCF_000264055.1 of Flavobacterium sp. ACAM 123. Taxonomy (GTDB): domain Bacteria; phylum Bacteroidota; class Bacteroidia; order Flavobacteriales; family Flavobacteriaceae; genus Flavobacterium. The sequence goes on from NZ_AJXL01000012.1 coordinate 45,916, forward strand.
TAGCTGGTTTAGGACATGCTTCAATGGGAAATTTAGATTTGGGCCTACTGGGACAATTATTAATAGGATCTCTTCCTGGAATTTATATTGGAAGTATGTTGAGTGGAAAAGTTCCTGATTTAATCCTTAGAAATGCCATTGCGATCATGCTATTTTTCGTGGGATACAAATTGGTTTTTTAGAAATAACAAAATGACCTTACATTTGATAAACAAATGAAACGGTCTTTTATTATATGAATAATTTAGAACAAATCGCTTAAAAAGCTATGTCGGCTAATGAATTATTTTCAAGTATGATCAAAGTATTATCGCGTACTTCAGTCATTAATTTACGAACAGCACAACTGGTTTCATCCGTACAATCTGCACATTTTTCATAGAAATTATGACTGGCACAGGGTAATAACGCTACAGGTCCTTCTAGAATACGATAGACGTGAGCCATATTGATTTCTTTAGGATCTTTAATTAAGTAATAGCCTCCGCCTTTTCCTTTTTTGGCACCCAAAAAACCAGAATGACGCAATAGCAATAAAATACTTTCTAAAAACTTAACCGAAATATTTTCGCTTTTTGCAATATCAGCAATCGCAACTGGTATTTGATTTTCTTGGCGCGCCAAAAATGTCAATGCCTTTATTCCGTATTTTGTTTTCTTTGAAAGCATTTGTAACGATTTTTGATTATTGAATGAGGAGTACCGATTTAAGTTTTTTTAAAAAATCACTATAGTATTTTTTACTTTCACAATTTTTAGTACCAACACCAAATCTACAATCAAAAATCGTTAATCACAAATCTAAAATCTAACCCAAAGCCTGCTCTAAATCGGCGATGACATCTTTTACCGTTTCTAAACCTACAGAAACACGCACTAATCCATCCGTAATACTTACCGCTAATCTTTCCTCAACAGATAACTTACTATGTGTAGTAGAAGCGGGATGTGTAACTATTGTTCTGGTGTCTCCTAAATTTGGCGATAGCGAGCATAGTTTTATTTTATCTAAAAAGCTACGTCCTGCTTCAATTCCGCCTTTTATTTCAAAAGCGACAACGTTACCACCCGCTTTCATTTGTTTTTGGGCAATTTCATATTGTGGATGCGATTTTAAGAACGGATATTTTACGCGATTAACCTTTGGATGCTGTTCTAAAAACTCAGCGACTTTCAACGCATTTTCGCAATGTCTATCTAAACGAATTGCTAAGGTCTCTAAACTTTTTGATAAAACCCAAGCATTAAACGGCGATAAAGAAGGTCCCGTAAGTCGGGAGAATAGATATATTTTTTTAATCAATTCAAGATCTCCAACGGTTACTCCTCCTAAAACTCGTCCTTGACCGTCCATTAGCTTTGTAGCAGAATGCACCACCAAATGCGCTCCCCATTTTATAGGTTGCTGTAAATAAGGAGTTGCAAAACAGTTGTCGATTATTAAAATCAGATTGTGCTTTTTAGCAATCTTGCCTAATAATTCCAAATCTATAATATCTACCGCAGGATTCGTTGGCGATTCAGCAAAAAGAATTTTTGTATGCGGTGTAATGAAACTTTCAATCGTTTCTGGCTTGTTAATATCAAAATAGGAAGTTTGTATATTCCATTTTGGAAAATAATTAATAAACAAGGAATGTGTTGCTCCAAAAACACTACTGGAAGATACAATGTGATCGCCAGAATTTAATAAAGCAGCCATAGTTGAATATACCGCAGCCATTCCAGAAGCAAAGGCAAAACCAGCAGTGGCTCCTTCCATCTTGCACACTTTTTCCACAAACTCGTTCGTATTCGGGTTGCTGTAACGGCTATAAATATTTCTATCTTTCTCTTCGGCAAATGAAGCGCGCATGTCTTCAGCATCTTCAAATACGAAACTAGAGGTTAAGTATAATGGTACTGAGTGCTCTAAATATTGGGTGCGTTCTAATTGGGTGCGGATGGCTTCGGTTTCAAAACCAAATTCTTCTTCGTTCATTATTTTTTGTTTTAAAAAAGTGTTTCGCAGAGATTCACAAAGGAAACTCAGAGAATCACAAAATATTTTTGTGTTTATTATTAACTTTTAAAATAATTTATAAACCTGTATGAATTAAATCTTAGCTAATTCAACACCATTTAAAACTACTTTGTAATGTATTGTTGCTGTTGGCTCTAATGTTTTAGAAACCGAACAATACTTTTCAAAAGAAAGTTGAGCTGCTTTTGCCGCTTTATCTTCTTTAATTTCTCCTTCTAAATAAAATACCACATGAATATCTTTAAAAGGTTGGGCTTCTCCTACTTGTACTCGTTCGCCTTCTACCTCAGCCTTAAAAGACGTGATTTCCTGTCGTTGCTTTTTTAATATCCCAATCATGTCTATCGCACTACAAGCTGCGACACCCATTAAGACCAATTCCATAGGACTTGCTCCTTTGTCATCTCCGCCAAATTCAGGGCGGCTGTCTACGTTTACCATATGTCCACGTTCGTTTTTTAATTCAAAGTGGAAGTTCTCATTTACTCTGTTTAATGTAATTTTCATATTATATTTTTTGAATGTTGCTCACTTTTTTTTTGAACGCGAATGACGCGGATTTAAAAACGATTACAACTGATTTTTTATTTATTTTTCTGAATACTCTGCAACTGAACACTTTTCTATCCCTTATCAGACAGTCTCAAAATATCTCCAAAAACGCCTCTAGCAGTAACTGCAGATCCGGCTCCGGCTCCTTGTATAACAATAGGTCTATCACCATACGATTCTGTGTATATTTCGAAGAAAGAATCAGAACCTTTCAACCCACCTAAAGCAGTGTCCAAAGGTACGGAAACTAATTTTACTTCTAAAATTCCTTTGTCATGTTGCAAGTCTCCTGACAACTCCCCAATGTAACGCAACACGTGATTTGGTTTTTGCTCGCTTTTTATTTTATCATAAATAGGATCAAATTCCTTTAATTTAGTCAAGAAGTCAGCAGCACTTCCTTCTCGTAAATGTTCTGGAATTAAATTCTCAATGTCTATTTCATCAAATTCATTTTGCAAATCCAACTCTCTAGCTAAAATCAATAATTTTCTACCCACGTCATTCCCACATAAATCTTCTCTTGGATCCGGCTCTGTGAATCCACTATCAATTGCTTCTTTTAATATTTCGCTAAACGGAACATCTTTAGACGAAAAATTATTAAATAAATAACTCAATGTCCCTGAGAAAACTCCTTTAATTTTGGTGATATTCTCACCAGAAAGATGTAGTAATTTAATCGTATCAATCAATGGTAATCCTGCACCTACATTGGTTTCGTATAAATAATTCTTTTGATTTTTTTCTAAAACATTTCTTAGTTCTTTATAAAAACCATAACTCAAGGTGTTAGCCACTTTATTGGACGAAATTAAATCAAAACTACTGTCAACAAGCGGAATGTAATTTTCTACAAAAGTGGATGATGCCGTATTATCTATGGCAATCAAATTCTCTAAATGATGTTCCGTTGCATAGTCGATAATATCATTTAATGTGTAAACAACTCCATCTGTTTCTAACTCTTTTTTCCAGTTCGAATTAATTCCATTTTTATTAAGCAGGACTTTTTTAGAATTGGCAATAGCAAAAACATTGAGTTTAATATCTTTTCGTTTTTCAATTGCAGCAGCCGACTCTAGTATTTGATTGATCAAAGTACCTCCTACTAATCCATGTCCAAAAATGGCAATATTTATTTTCTTGGCTACACCAAAGATCTCCCCGTGAATAACATTTAAGGCTTTATTTAGTTCTGATTTTTTGACAACTAAACTTACATTTTGACCCGTTACTGTGTTGTTGAAAAGAATAGGAATAATTTTATTTTTTATCAAAGCCGTATAAGGCTTATGAAACGTACTCAAATCCTGACCAATAATCGAAATCACAGATACATTGTCTACAACTGTAATCTTAGTGACATCCTTAGAATAGAAATCATTTTCAAATTCCTTTTCTAATTCGATCATTGCTTTTGTCGCCTTCTCAGAAGCAACTACAAGTCCAATTCCTCTTTCTGAAGACCCTTGTGATATAATGCTTACGCTAATATCATTATCTCCCATCACCCTGAAAATTCTGGCATCAACCCCTGTTTTACCAAGTAATCCTCTTCCTTCTAGATTCACTAACGATACGTTTTCTAAAACCGACAATGTTTTTATACCTGATGCATTAGAATTTGATGTAATTAATGTCCCATTATTTTGATGGTTGAACGTATTCAGAATTCGAAGTGGAATATTCTTTTCTAAAAGTGGAATAATTGTTTTAGCATTTAGTATCGTTGCTCCAAAATTAGCCATTTCATTCGCTTCGCTATAAGACAAAGATTCAATCTTTTTAGCATCTAAAACCAATTCCGGATTAGCAGTATAAATTCCATCTACATGAGTGAAATTTTGTAATTCTTCGGCATTGATATAATTAGCCACCAATGATGCGGTATAATTACTTCCGTTTCTACCTAAAGTTGTGGTTTCGTGTTTATCATTAGAACCAATAAAACCAGTAATCACCAGAACAGAATCTTTATTCTCATTAAAAATTTGAATAATATTCTTTTTAGAAATAGCGTCTAATGGTTGTGCATCACCAAAATTAGAATCGGTAATAAGTAGTTCTCTGGTATCTGCTAATTTTGCAGGAATGCCTTTTTGATTCAATAAAAACACTAATAATTTAGCCGAAAGTACTTCGCCTTGTGCTAAAATTTGATCTTGGATCTTCACACTATAATCCCCAATCAAGCTAACGCCTTCAAAAAGCTTATCTAATTTATCAAATTCTGTCGAAAAATTAACCGCATCGAAACCTCCTTTTTGATAGGCTTTAAAACTTTCTAAAAGCGGTTTATAATTTCCGTTTTTGGCTGCAATAGTAAGAATATCGTCCAACTCATCTGTTGCTTTCCCTCTTGCCGAAACTACGATAGCAATTTTTTCTTCTTGCTTTATTTTATCCTCAATAATATCCAAAACTTTATTGATACCATACCCGTTTGCCAAAGATTTACCACCAAATTTTACTATTTTCATATGCTTTTTATTTTTAAAAACAACTTCTAATAAATTGTCTAATTGTTCGTATTCAATCAAAAAGGCATCGTGCCCGTGCTGTGAGTCAATCTCACTGTAGAATACATTATTTTTAAATTTTCTAATCTCGTTGTAGGTTTCTCTATTCTCCTTTGCAGTAAAAAATAAATCCGAATTGATTCCTATAATGTATATATTGGCGTCCACCTTTGAGATAACTGATTCTAAAGACTCTTGATTCCGAGTAATATCAATCGTTTTTAAAAGTTGGTTCATCATTTTATAAGCTGAAAGTTGGAACCTTTTTTCTAATTTTTCTCCATGGTAATTCAACCAACTCTCCACTTGGAAGGTTTCTAATTGTACATTGACATCTCTATTAAATTTCACCTTGAAAGACTCTGGCGTTCTATAGCACAACATGGCGTGGACGCGAGCATCTTCAATAGGCCTTTTAGAATTATTAAGAATTTGCTCCTGCAAATAACAATTAGCAATCAACCAGTCAGTCGCTTTCCAATCTGTAGCAATAGGAATAAAATTTTGAGTTAGTTTAGGCTCCAAGGCCAAAATTTCCCAAGCAATTCCCCCACCAACGGAACCACCGATAAGAGCAAATAAAGCATCAACCTTTAAGACACGTAGCCCTTTAATAAAAATTCTTGCGATATCTCTTGCTATAAAATCTCTATAATTTTCAATGGTAGCAGAATTAAAGCCATTCCCAGGCACATCAAAAGAAACAATTGTATATTTTCTAGTATCAATGGTTTTGTCTACTCCCACGATATCATTCCACCATCCAGATTCACCAATTACTTGCGAGTTTCCGGTCAAGGCGTGATTGATTAAAATAATTGGGGCTGTATGCAAAGGCGCACCAAAAACCTGAAAACTTAGGTTTAGGGTCGCATAAAAAGCACCATTATGTGTGGTGAAATCTTGTAGGGTAATAACTGTTGGTTTATTTTCCAATTTCAAATCTTTTATGATTTTTGACTTGTATCTGGAAATATTAGAAAGAAAAAACTAGACTTAAACTGGTTTTATTCTTGTTGTTATCTTCCCACGTTTGGCGTGGTAGAATGCAGCACCTTCTTCGATAAATCGAAGGGTTGCTAAGGCTTCATTGGGTCTAATCCCTCGTCCTTTCTTTATAACATTTCAATACGTATGCGAACTTATTATTGCAAATTAACCACATATTTCTATAACAACCAAACTTTTACTATTCTGATTATTAGCGGAAAATATATTTAACAAAAAAACGCAAGAAATCGCTGAATCAAACAATTCAACAATTCCTTGCGTGTAAGAAGCTATTTTGAATAACTTTAAATGAAAAGCATGTCATTTTCTTTTGAATACATTAGAAAAAGCAATGATTTTGACACTTCTGCTTTTGCCAAATCACATTTAGGTGTTATTAAAAACCGTAGATCAGTCAATTCATTTTCGATCACGTATTTATTACTATTTATATTTTTTAAATCTGCTAGAAACTGAATTGTTTTCGTAAAATATTTTGATGTGCTCACGATATAAATTTTTAGTTGTTATTTAAACACTTTGCTACTACAGCTTGTTTTTCACAAATTAAACTCCGTCTCCTTATATTCAATTTGTTTGTTATTGTAGTTTTTCAAATACCGCGTGTAAATCGGCTTTCAAGTCTTCAATGTCCTCAATTCCAACAGACAGTCTTATTAAATCTTTAGTAACTCCTGTAGCAGCTTGCTGTTCAACTGATAATTGTTGATGTGTTGTACTCGCCGGATGAATAATCAATGATTTTGTGTCTCCTATATTAGCCAAAAGCGAAAATATTTTCGTTTCATCGGCAACAGTCTTAGCCGCCTCAAAACCTCCCTTTAGTCCAAAAGTGATAATTCCGTTTTGTCCTTTTGGCAAATATTCTTTCGCTAAATCATAATACTTGCTCGATTTCAAACCGGGATAATTCACCCATGCCACCTGATCTTGCGCTTCTAACCACTCGGCTAAAGCCAACCCATTTTCACTGTGTTTCTGGACACGAATTGGTAATGTCTCTAACCCTTGAATAATCTGAAAAGCATTAAATGGACTTAAGGCGGCTCCATAATCTCTTAACCCTTCGATTCTAACTTTAGCAATAAAAGCGGCATTCCCCAGCGCTTCGTGATAAACTAATCCATGGTAGCCTGCTGATGGCTCTGTAAACTCAGGGAATTTTCCACTGCTCCAATCAAAATTTCCTCCATCAACGATGACACCTCCTAACGAAGTTCCATTTCCTGCGATATATTTCGTCAACGAATGAATCACAATATTAGCACCGTATTCAATTGGGTTCAGTAAATATGGTGATGCAACTGTATTGTCAACTATAAAAGGAACTTTCAGTTTCTTGGCCTCCGCCGAAATGGATTTCAGATCTAGCACGTCTAATTTTGGATTTCCTAAACTCTCTGCAAAAAAGACCTTTGTGTTTTCTTTTACCGCTTTCGCAAAATTAGAAACGTCAGACGAATCAACAAACGAAGTGGTAATTCCTAATCGTGGTAAAGTCACATTCAGTAAATTATAAGTCCCTCCATATAAACTGCTAGAAGCTACAATATGATCACCTGTTTTTAATAAAACTAATAAAGTTGTAGCAATTGCTGCGGTTCCAGATGCGGTTACTACAGCAGCAATTCCGCCTTCAAGTGCTGCCAAACGTTGTTCCAGAATATCATTTGTTGGATTATTTAACCGGGTATAAATAAATCCTGGTTCAGAAAGGCTAAATAAATTTGACGCATGCTCTGAGTTATTGAAAACATAGGAACTAGTTTGATAAATAGGCACTGCTCTTGTTCCAGCAGTTTTAGTAACATCATGTCCAGCATGTAAAGCATTTGTTGCGAATTTTTGAGTACTCATAATTTTAGTTTTTTGATTTTATTATTTTATATCAAATGAAAAACCCTTTTAGATACATATCCAAAAGGGGTTTAAGTTGTATTGTAAACTTATACTTTTGGATTACCTGAAACGAACACACATCATGGATTTTGTACAAATCATAGATTTGACAATAGACTGATTGATTTGTTTCAAATTTAGATTGATCATTTTAAGTTATTATTTATGTTGAAAAAATATTTACACAGTTTCCCAAAAAAAACTTCCCTTTTTAAGGG
>NZ_AJXL01000013.1 GCF_000264055.1 Flavobacterium sp. ACAM 123
CAAATTTACCAATCTGATATTGCTCAATACACTGGAATGGCTAAAGAGCAAAATGACTTTAGAGCGGCTGAAAATGCAGAGCCCTATTGGACAAACAGCGCTTTTGGAGGGATGCCTACGTATCAATTGGGAGCGAAGTATCCCTATGACTATATCGGAGTAATTGATGACGCGCTGCGTTTTCTACCTCGTCCGGCTGATTATTTATTTTTATACTTCTTGGGATTTTATGGCTTATTATTAGTTTTAAAAACAGATCCGTTAAAAGCCTTTTTTGGTGCTTTAGCCTTTGGTTTTTCTACTTATTTGATCATTATACTTGGTGTTGGGCACAATTCCAAAGCGCATGCAATAGCCTATATGCCACTTGTGATTGCTGGATTTATATTGGTTTTTAGGAAAAAATATGTTTTGGGAGGTTTACTGACTATGTTTGCGACAGCATTAGAAATTAATGCCAATCACTTCCAAATGACCTACTATTTATTGATTTTCTTGCTGATATTATCGGGTTATTTTATTTATTTAGATATTAAGGAAAAATCTTATAAACCACTTTTAAATTCGCTTGGGGTTCTGGTAATCGCTGGGATATTTGCTATTGGTGCCAATGCAACAAATCTATTAGCCACGGCAGAGTATGCCAGTTTTAGTACTAGGGGAAAAAGCGAATTAAGTTTTAATCCTGATGGTTCAAAAAACACTTCTTCAAGCGCGTTGACTAAGGATTACATTACCGAATATAGTTATGGACTGGCAGAAAGTTTCAATCTCATTGCACCAAGACTTTTTGGCGGTTCAAACCATGAATCACTTGGTAAAGACAGTAAAATGTATGAGTTCATGCTAGGTCAGGGAGTCCCTGAAGGCCAGGCAGCCGATTACGTAAAGGGCATGCCCACTTATTGGGGAGACCAACCAATAGTCGCAGCACCGGCTTATATCGGGGTCGTGGTTTTCTTTTTAGCAATTGTTGCCTTATTTATTGACGAGCGAAAAATAAAATACGTTTTTCTTTCTGGCGCCATTACCGCTTTAATCCTTTCGTGGGGTAAAAACTTCCCTGCATTGACCGATTTCTTTATCGACTATGTACCGATGTACAATAAGTTTAGAGCGGTTTCTTCGATACAGGTAATTTTAGAATTGTGTTTCCCAGTTTTGGCAATTATGGGGTTACAGTCGTTTTTTAAATTGGATAAAGAAATGCAATGGAAAGCACTTTGGCGCGCCGGAGCAGTAGCTTTAGGGCTTGTAGTAATCTTGTTTTTAAGCAAAAATATGTTTAGCTTTTCAGGTGTCAATGATGGGTATTATCGCGAAAGTTACGGTCCTGGATTTGTTGATGCGCTGAAAGGGGACCGAATGAGTTTATATAGCGCAGATTTGTTGCGTTCCGGATTTTTCATACTTCTTGTAGCCGGAGTTCTTTGGTTATTTATAAAAAATAAAATAGCCCAAAATACCGCTATAATTTTGGTGGGATTATTTATGGTTTCCGATTTATTTTTTGTTGATAAAAACTATGTTTCAGCAAAAGATTTTGTCAGTGGGAGAGAAGTTGAAGTTCCTTTTCAGGAAACAGCTTCAGATATTGAGATTCTGAAGGATACATCGCACTACCGTGTTTTTGAAGTGAGTGGTAATTTTTCAAGCGCTAGAGCCTCTTATTTTCATAAATCTATTGGGGGATATCATGCGGCCAAACCAAGAAAAGTACAGCAGTTATTTGACTATCAGATTGCTAAGAACAACATGGAAATTCTAAACATGTTAAATGTTAAATACATTATCCAAACCAACAAAGAAGGGAAAGAATTTCCTACGATTAATCCTAATGCTAACGGGAATGCTTGGTTTGTCAATGATGTCAAATTAGTGAATAAGTCCAATAGTGAAATGAAATTGCTGGATGAACTGGATACTAAGAAAGCAGCAATTTTTAATGTTCATCTGTATGGAGATAAATTTAAAAATGCCCGTTTAAAAAGAAATTTAGATACATCAGGAACGATTAAAATAGATCTTTATAAGCCCAATTATATAAAATATACTTCTAATAATGAAAACGAAGGATTAGCTGTTTTCTCTGAGATCTATTATGAAAATGGATGGAATGCCTACATTGATGATGTAAAGACAGAACATTTTCCTGTTGATTATGTATTGAGAGCTTTGATCGTACCGGGAGGAGAACATACGATTGAATTCAAGTTTGAGCCACAAGTCATAAAAACGGGAAGTACGATCACCTTAATTAGTGCTCTGGGAATGTTATTGCTTTTAGGAGGTGGGATCTATTATGAAATAAAGAAAAGTTTTAAGAATGTTGAGTAACGAGGTTTAATTAAAGAGCTTTAGTCAATCTCTTTAATCTTATAATTCAACATTCATTTAGTATATTTGTTGTAATTTAAAAAAAGCAATAATGAAAAAGGCGGTGCTTAATTGTGGGACTCCAAAGGAGTTAGAAGCTAAAAGAATTGTTGAAATTAAATCACTTTCTTATCTCGAAAGATTAGAACGTTTAATGGCGCATTTAGAGGTTTCTTATATGCTTAAAACAGCACAAAAAATACAATCTAAAAAATAATGAATGAGCAACTATTGGCCATTTGGAATAGTTTTTTTAAAATAAAGTTAGATATATAACTATAGGAGGTTTTGCCGTAAATATTTATGGTTATAATCGCAACACAGGAGATATTGATATTTATTTAGAAGACACTCTTGAGAATCGAATTAATTTAAGAAAGGTATTAAAGTCGATTGATTTAGGAGATTTTGAAACAATTGAAACGATGTAATTTATTCCTGGTTGGACAGATTTTACATTGAGTTAGGGTTTGCGATTGGATATTATGACCGTCGTTAAAGGATTGGAAGATAAGTCATTTGATTCGCTTTTAAATGGCGCCACTGTCTTAATGATTAAAAAAACTCCTTTTTATTTTATTGATTACGATAATTTGATTATTGCCAAAAAAGCAACAAACAGACCAAAAGATATTTTGGATATCGAGGAATTGGAAAAATCAAATAAAAATTAAAAAATACGATTTATTTGATTATTGAAAAGCGATAATTATAAATCGTAATCATTGTAAAAATATATATGAAAGAATTAGTAAGATTAAGATCGTTGCAGCAGATAGCGTTTTGGTTGTTTCTTTTTGGAGTAATTATTGGGGGTTTATTGGCTGCATATTTAATTAAACCTGAAAAATTTAATATTGTACTTCTATTGCCTTCGATTCCAGCTTTGTTTTTTATTTCAAGAGGATTGTATAAAAACAGTATTTTATTTTTTGCTGATTTTAAATTAATTTCGACTAAATCTTAAACTTGGAAAACAAAAAAATATTAATTATAACTTATTATTGGCCACCGGCAGGAGGACCAGGTGTTCAACGTTGGCTTAAATTTGCAAAATATTTACCTGATTTTGGAATTCAGCCGATTGTTTATGTCCCAGAAAACCCTACGTATCCCATTATTGATGAAAATTTAATAAAAGAAGTTTCAGATAAGGCAATTGTAATTAAGCATAAAATTTTTGAACCCTATCAATTGGCTTCTTTTTTTTCGAAAAATAAAACAAAGAAAATAAGTTCCGGAATTATCCCAAATCAGAAAAAACAGTCCTTCATGGACAAACTTTTTCTTTTAATACGGGGTAATTTATTTATTCCTGATGCCCGGTTTTTATGGGTAAAACCCTCTGTTTCTTATTTAGAAAAATATATTTTGGAAAATAATATTGATACGATTATTACCTCGGGACCACCACATAGTTTACATCTGATCGGACTGAAATTAAAGCAGAGGTTAGATTTAAAATGGTTTGCTGATTTCAGGGATCCATGGACTACCATTGGGTATCATAAATCGCTTCGATTATCAAATTACGCCACTCTGAAGCATAAGTTGTTAGAGCGTAAAGTTTTAAATGCGGCAGATACTATAATAGTTACCAGTAAGACCACAAAAAGAGAGTTTGAAGCGATTACAATTAAGCCTATTGCGGTAATAACAAATGGGTATGATGTCGAGAAACCAGAAGCGCAGTCATTAGACTTAAAATTCAGTTTGGCGCATATAGGTTCTTTTCTTTCTGAGCGTAATCCTATGATTTTATGGGAGAGTTTAGCGGAGTTAATCACTGAAGTTCCAGATTTCAAATTGCATTTGGAGATAAAATTAATAGGGGCGGTAAGTCAGGAAGTACTAGAAACCATTTCACAATTTGGATTGGATTCTTATTTGAATAATCTGGGATATGTTTCGCATGGAGAAGCGATTGCTCATCAACGCAAGTCCCAAGTTTTGCTATTAATTGAAATTGATTCGGAGGATACTAAAAGTATTATTCCCGGTAAATTATTTGAGTATCTGGTGTCTAACCGACCTATCATTGCAATAGGGCCCAGGAATTCTGATTTTGCGGAAATCATAACAGCCACTAATACAGGAGTGTTTTTCAACTATTCAGAGAAAGTGAAGTTAAAAAGTGTAATTTTGGATTTTTATACTCAATTTTTGCAAGGTAAATTGCAAGCAAATGGAGTAGGGTTACAACAGTATTCAAGAAAAAATCTAACTAAAGAATTAGTTAATTTAATAAAGTAAGCCCTCAAAATCTAACACCTAACTTCTAATCTCCGAATGGGAATAGTATTAAATCAGTCATTAAAAAATACAATAATTACCTATATCGGTTTTGGTATTGGAGGTATAAATACCATTTTCTTTTTTCCAATTATTTTAGGAGATACGTATTATGGTTTAACTAATTATATTCTTTCTGGGGCAAATCTAATGATGCCTTTATTCGCTATCGGTATGCAAAATACTTTAGTAAAATTCTTTTCGCAATGCACTAACGAGGAGGAGCAAAATCGATTTCTGTCATTTACTGTTTTAGTACCGTTAGTTTTATGTATTCCTTTACTACTAATAGCATTATTTTTCTTTGATGATATTGCAGCTCTGATACCTAAGAAAAATGAGCTTGCTATTAGTTATCTGTGGCTCATTCCTTTTACAGGTTTTTGCATGGCTTATTTCGAAATATTTTATGCTTGGGCAAGGGTTCATATGCATTCTATTTTCGGAAATTTTGTGAAAGAAGTTGGATTGCGTGTGTTTTCTCTCTTTGCACTTATAGCAGTTTATTTAAATTTTATAACAGTTATACAATTTATATATGTCACAGCCGGAATATATTTTTTTGCCTTTTTAGTCACCATGTTCTACGCTTTTAAGATTAAAAAACCGCACTTTCAATTTAGCTTACCTGCTAATATAAAAGATATTTTAGTTTATAGTTTTTATATAATTTTATCTGGTAGTGTTGCAAATTTATTACTGGATGGAGATAAAATTATATTAGGGCAGTTTATGGAATTAAAAAACATCGCTTACTATTCAGTAGCGACCTATATAGCATTGGTGATATCAGTTCCTAGTCGCGCTATGCACCAAATTGTCTATCCCATTACGGCAAAACTAATGCATGAGAATCAACAAGAAAAGTTGAATGATTTATATAAAAAAACATCTATAAATTTGCAAATAGTTGGAGGTTACGTGATGTTAGGCATATTTGTCAATATTAATAAAGTCTATGAATTGATGCCTCCAGTCTATGCTGGTGGTATTACTGTTGTTTTTATGATAGGATTATCCAAGTATTTTGATTTGATTTTAGGGAATAATAATGCTATTATTTTTAATTCAAAATATTACAAGATGGTATTGTTTTTAGGACTTATGTTAGTTTTTTTAACCATCACTCTAAATCTTGTTTTTATCCCTACGTTCGGAATTATAGGATCAGCCTTTGCCACTTTACTGTCTATTACTTTATACAGCTTAGCTAAGTTACTCTTTGTTGTAAAACGGATGCATTTGTATCCTTTTACGAAGCAAACCTTATATTCCATGGGGCTCACGTTTGTTTTATTTTTATTGTTTTATTTTTGGGAATTTCCTTTTATTCCTGTCGTTGCCATCGGATTGAAATCCATTCTGTTAACTATGGCTTATGTCTATATTAATTATAAATTTGTTATTTCGATTGAAATTAATGACTTTATTGATTCGTTAGTGAAGAAGTTAAAATAGTCTAGATTTGTTACAGAGGCGCTTAAAGCGTTGAACAAGTGTTAATCACTAAAAGTGGGTATTGTGTTACACGTAGTAAGTTGTTAATTTTGTCTTGTCATCATTGTGCAAATCAAAACAATTTTGGCGTAAAATGATGTGATTATTATGAAGAACCAAGCATTAAATAGAGAGGAGGATTTAATTAAGTTCTCACAAATCTTACAGGAAAAAATGGATAAGGGTTTTGTAATAGAAGAGAGAAATGATAAATTACCTTTTGCTGTGTTATCAAAAAAAGGAATAAAAGTAAATCACAATGTTAATTTTATTTTTTCTTGTATTACATTAGGTTTATGGTCGATTCCCTGGTTGTATAGAAGCTTTATTTCTTCGAGGGACAAAAGAATACTAATTGCCATTGATGAAGATGGAAATGCATTTGAAGATAAATGTTACGGTTAATGTACTGTTTCAAATAAAAAAATAGCTACGATTTATCCTAGGCTATTTTTTTTCTATAATTTTCGGCTTACAGTTTGTCTTTCAAATAGTGTCCAGTAATAGATTTTTTGTTTTTTACAATTTGCTCAGGTGTTCCCACAGCTAGTAACTGTCCTCCGTTTTCTCCACCTTCAGGTCCTAAATCAATAACCCAGTCTGCACATTTTATAAGGTCTAAATTGTGTTCGATAACCAGTATAGAGTGTCCCTTTTCTATTAGAGCTTCAAAAGAGGCTAAGAGTTTCTTTATGTCATGGAAATGCAATCCTGTTGTAGGCTCATCAAATACAAATAATGCTTTTTCTTTTGTCGCTCCTTTTACTAAAAAAGAAGCTAGTTTTATTCTTTGGGCTTCACCACCGGATAACGTAGAAGAAGATTGACCCAATTGAACATACCCCAATCCAACATCTTGCAATGGTTTTAGTTTCTGTGTAATTTTATGTTGTTCGTTAGTTTCAAAAAAGGCGACAGCATCATCGATTGTCATTGTTAATATATCATGGATGTTTTTCCCAGCAAAGGTAACTTCGAGTACTTCTTTTTTGAATCGTTTGCCATTACATGTTTCGCAAGGCAATTGAACATCGGCCATGAAGACCATTTCTACATTGATGGAACCTTCTCCTTTGCAGGTTTCACAGCGTCCAGCATCCACATTGAAAGAAAAGTGTTTTGGCAGATAGCCTCTTATTTTAGACAGTTTCTCTTTCGAATATAATTCTCTAATGTCATCGTAAGCCTTGATATAAGTCACAGGATTTGAACGAGAGCTCCTACCGATTGGATTTTGATCTACATACTCAATGTGCCTTAAATGGGAAAAGGAGCCTGTCATCTCACTAAATTGCCCTGCTTTTTCACCTGCATTATCTAATTTCTTCTGCATCGCAGGAAATAATATTTTCTTGATCAGTGTGCTTTTCCCGCTTCCAGAAACACCTGTAATTACTGTTAGTACATCTAAAGGAAAGGTAACATCAATATTTTGTAAGTTATTTTCTCTTGCTCCTTTAATTTCAATAAAATTTTTAGACGTTCTGCGTTTTTTAGGTACTGATATTTCCAAATCGCCATTGAGATACTTTGCAGTGAGTGACGTTGAATTTATAATTTCGTCAAAGGTGCCTTGAGCAACTAATTCTCCACCGAAGGAGCCGGCTTCTGGACCGATATCGATGATCATGTCGGCAGCTTTCATGATGTCTTCATCGTGTTCAACAACTAGTACAGTGTTACCTAGATCGCGAAGTGATAATAAGACTTTTATTAATCGTTCTGTATCTTTTGGGTGTAACCCTATACTTGGTTCATCTAAAATATACATCGAACCCACCAAACTACTTCCTAGTGAAGTAGCTAAGTTGATACGCTGTGACTCTCCGCCGGAAAGTGTGGAAGAGTTTCGGTTTAAGGTTAGGTAATCTAAACCAACTTCGGTTAAAAAGGATAATCTGTTGTTGATTTCCAATAGCAAACGTTTTGCAATTTGTTTTTCATATTCATCTAATTCGACTCCTTCAAAAAAGGAAACTAAATGCTTAATCGGCAGATCTACTAGGTCAGAAACAGTCTTAGAATTAATTTTAACATAAGAGGCTTCAATGCGCAAACGCTTTCCTTTGCAAGAATGGCATTTAGTTTTACCGCGGTAACGGGAAAGCATGACCCTATTTTGTATTTTATAATTTTTAGCTTCTAATTCTTTGAAAAAATCATTAAGACCTTGAAAATATTTATTTCCCGTCCATATCAGCTCTTTTTGCTCCTCAGTCAATTCATAATAGGGTTTGTGAATTGGGAAATCAAATTTGTAAGCGTTGTTTACTAATTCATCACGGAACCAACTCATACTGTCACCTCTCCAAGGGAAGACAGCGTTCTCATATACGGATAAAGTGGTATTTGGAACAACAAGTTCTGCATCAATACCTATAATATTTCCATACCCTTCACATAGGGGACAAGCACCGTAAGGATTATTGAAACTAAACAAGTGCACATTTGGTTCTAAAAATGTTATACCGTCTAGTTCAAAATTATTCGAATACGAAAATTTCTTATCCGTTTTTAATTCTTGTAGATGACAGATGCCTTTCCCTTCATAGAAAGCCGTTTGTACCGCATCTGCAAGACGATTATAGAATTCTTCTTCGGCTTTTACTACAATTCGATCAATAATCAGCATTATATCTTTCTTGTCAAGCGAATGCTGATCAATTTCGTCTAAACGAATCATTTCATTATCAACCAAAATTCGAGCAAACCCTTGCTGCAGTAATGCTTTAAGTTTATCCTCTAGTTTTCTCCCTTCCTCGAGGTGAATTGGTGCAAGAAGCAACCATTTACTGTCTAAATCAAAACTTTCGACATCAGTGACCACATCGGTAACGGTATTTTTTTTTACTTCTCGGCCGGAAACTGGGGAGAACGTTCTTCCAATTCTGGCGAATAGCAATTTCATATAATCATAAATCTCAGTAGAAGTTCCTACTGTAGAACGAGCGTTCGTCGTATTTACTTTTTGCTCAATCGCAATAGCGGGTGCAATCCCTTTAATGTATTCTACTTTTGGCTTGTCTAATCTTCCAAGGAATTGTCTGGCATAAGAAGATAAACTTTCTACATACCGGCGCTGTCCTTCGGCATACAGAGTATCAAATGCTAAACTTGATTTTCCAGATCCGGAAAGACCCGTAATTACAACCAATTTGTTACGTGGAATAACAACATCCACATTTTTTAAATTGTGTACCTCTGCTCCTTTAATAATTATATTTTTCTTTGGATCTATTTTGGAAAAGTCAACTTGCAATAAAAAAAAATGTATTTGCACAAAAGTAATCAATTTTGAACAGAGAACTGGGACTGAACAAGTCACTAAATTTTAGCTAATTAAAGTATTTTAAATTAGTTTTGGTTTGCAGTTAATAATCATCTGCAGCGGATACTTTAAAATAATTTTTTCTAGTGGTAAATACTATTAATAGTTTTATTTTTGAAATGTAATAAAATCCCAATTCATTGAAAACAATAACATATGTCCTACTCTTTCTAGTATCTTCTTTTGTTTTTGCGCAAGAGTTGCCACCAATTGTAAAATATGCTCCGAATCATTATGGCGCAGGGAATCAAAATTGGATGATTGCTCAGGATCAGAATCATTATTTATTTTTTGCTAACAATGAGGGTCTCTTGGAATACAATGGTTCTAATTGGAAGTTATACCCATCTCCTAACGAAACAATTATTCGTTCTGTTAAAGTAATTGAGGGTAAAATTTATACGGGCAGTTACATGGAATTTGGTTATTGGACAAGAAAATCAGATGGGCAACTTAATTACACTTCCCTAAGCCAAACTATAAAAAATAAAATTCTTGATGACGAACAGTTTTGGAACATATTAAATTTTGATCAATGGGTAGTTTTTCAATCGTTGAATAGAATCTATATATATGATACCAAAGCAGGTAGTTTTAAAATTATAGCGCCTGTGACTGGCATAAATAAATCTTTTAGAACAAACAATTCTATTTATTTTCAAACCATTGCCGGGGAGCTTTTTGAAATAGAAAGAGGTAAAGGTAGGTTAGTGTCTGACAATCCTATTTTGAAAAATAATAGGATAATCAATATTTTTTCAATCAATGAGGGGCTTTTGATTCAGACGCAATTAAATGGATTTTATACCCTCATCGGAAGTGATTTATCTAAATTTTCAACTGAAGCAGATTCCCAACTGTTAGCAAGTAGTGTTTACAGCAGTCAATTGCTTTCGGATGGTAATTTTGCTATTGGAACGGTATCTAATGGAGTTTTCATTA
This sequence comes from Flavobacterium sp. ACAM 123, assembly GCF_000264055.1. Classification (GTDB taxonomy): domain Bacteria; phylum Bacteroidota; class Bacteroidia; order Flavobacteriales; family Flavobacteriaceae; genus Flavobacterium. The sequence continues at coordinate 10,436 of NZ_AJXL01000013.1, forward strand.
TCGACAGCAGCGGTAAAATGAAATATCATATTTCACAGAATCGAGGGTTGAGTAATAATACGGCGCTCTGTTTGTTTGAAGATGTAGACAAAAATCTGTGGGTTGGACTAGACAACGGGATAAACTGTATCAATCTCCGTTCTCCGATTCATAACTTTGTTGACAATACGGGAGTGTTGGGAACGGTTTATAGTTCTAAATTGCATAAGGGCAGTTTATATATTGGAACGAATCAGGGATTGTTTTATAAAAAATATCAAAGCAACGAGGTTTTTAAATTAATAGCTGGTACTAAGGGTCAAGTTTGGTCTTTATTTGAATATGACGGAACTTTATTTTGCGGTCATGACTCTGGAACCTTCATTATAGGTGAAGGTACCGCAAAAAATATATTTCCTTATTCCGGAACATGGAAGTTTGAAACGATGCCCCATAAAAAAGAGGTTTTGCTTCAAGGAAATTACTATGGTATTTCAGTATTAGTAAAATTTAATAATGAATGGGTTTTTAGAAATAAAATTTCAGGTTTTGACTATTCATCAAAATATTTTGAAATCGGAAACAATAATGAAATATATGTCAGTCATGAATATAAAGGAGTTTTTAGATTACAATTAGACAGTAAATTGCTAAAAGTAAATTCTTTCAAGTCTTACGAATCTCCTAAAAAGGGAAAAAACGCGAGTTTGGTAAAATTTAATAATAAAATTTATTATGCCTACAAAAAAGGTGTTTTCAAGTTGAATGATAAAACGAAGCAATTTGAAAAAGACACTTTATTAAGCTCGGTTTTTGAAAAAGACGAATATACATCTGGAAAATTGATTGTAGATAATTCCACTAAAATTTGGTTGTTTTCAAAGAATTATATTCATTACTTTTCCTTGAGCAAGTTAAGTAATGAGCTAAAACAAAATGTAATTTCGATTCCTGCGTCGTTAACTAACTCTATGTTAGGTTATGAAAATATCTCACAGTTATCAAACTCAGACTATCTTATAGGGACGACAGACGGTTATTATATTATGAATATTAATGATCTGAGTTTTAAAAGCCATACCGTTCTTATGGCTAACATCGCTACAAATAAACTGAATGAAACTTCTGTCAGCCAGTCTATCAAAGAAAACGGAAGCTTTAATTATGATGATAATAATATTAGCTTCAGTTATACCGTACCGGAGTATAATAAATATATAAATGTCGAGTACCAATATTTATTGGAGGGATTTCAAGAGGAATGGAGTGAATGGAGTGCAAAGTCTACAGTGAGTTTTAAAAATTTGGCACCAGGGGAGTATACTTTTAAGGTAAAAGCCAAATTTGCAAATTCAACTTTGGACAATACGGCTATATATTCGTTTATAATTCTTAAACCATGGTATAGCACTAACATTGCCGTTTTTATTTATCTTATTTTTATTCTTGTTGTAGTGTACCGTATTAATAAGTCATACAAAAATTATTATCACAAACAGAAGGAAAAGTTGATTGAGGAAAATAATCTTTTATTAGAGATAAAGGAATTGGAGAATGAGCAACAACTTATGCGCATTAGAAATGAACAGCTTTCTCAGGACGTAGATTCTAAAAGCAGGGAGTTAGCGGTTTCTACGATGAGCTTAAATAGTAAGAATGAATTACTGGCATATATAAAAGAAGATTTGAAAAAGAACGATGAAAATGAAAGTAGGAGTATAAAATCTGTTATATCAACTATAAATAAAAACATTTCTAAGGATGACACTTGGAATGTTTTTAAAGAAGCTTTTGACAGTGCTGACAAAGATTTCTTAAAAAAAATAAAATTAACTCATCCTTCGTTAACACCAAATGATCTTAGACTTTGCGCTTATCTCAGACTGAACCTTTCTTCTAAAGAAGTCGCCCCTTTATTGAATATTTCTGTACGTAGTGTAGAAATAAAAAGATACCGTTTGAGAAAGAAAATGGAGTTGTCTCATGAACAAGGTCTTGTGGAGTATATTCTGACTATATAGTAATTTTAGTAAACATATCTATAATGAGTTAAAACCGCAACATTCAAATTTACTGTTTGTTAACTTCTTATTGTTTGCAAATAATACACTTTTTATTCGTCCGTAAATTCGTGCTTTTTACAATTTTATGCTTTTTTACAGATTTTTGTTAACCTTTCATCAAGTTTTCTTCCTATTTTACAATTCACAAAAAACATGAATTATCAAATCGACCTACCATTCTTTTTTTGTGTATTTATACTATTAATTGATTCTCAAATCATTATTATTAAAATTGTATCAGTGGATTTCATTTTGATCTTGTCGTCTACCTTTTGCATCGTACATCGATATAAAATATAATTTCGATATGAGTATAAAAGATTGCTTCATTTCAAGCAGCCTTTATTAAAACAACGGGATCTATTTTTTTTAAAGAATCAATAGTAAAATAAACATAAATATGAAAAACATTATTCTAAGATTAATATTTTTTTTATTTTATGGCAACTGCGTTTTCACAGTCTAATAACGTGTCGGTAGTAAGTAATGATGAAGGCATAAAATTAGTGGTCGATGGAAAGAATTTTATGATCAACGGTATGAACTGGGATTATTATCCCATTGGTACAAATTATTCATACAGTTTGTGGAATCAATCTGATAATGTCATTTAAGCAGCTCTTGATAAAGAAATGAGTTTATTGAAAAATATGAGCGTAAACACGATCAGGCAATATGTTGGTATCCCCTCAAAATGGATTAGTTACATCTATGAAAATTATGGTATTTATATCCTGCTTAATCCCACGTTTGGGAGGTATGGTCTTACCCTAAAAAACACTTGGGTACCTATTACCGAATATTCTGATGCAGATACGAGAAAACTGTTGTTAGCGGCAGCCATGGCTATGGTTGAAGATTATAAAAGCACTTCAGGATTATTATTATTTATGTTAGAGAATGGGAACAATTACGGTCTTTTTTGGGATGGTGCCGCAACGGAAGATATACCTTTTGAAGATCAATAATCAACAATTAGAGCGCATAGCAGGTAGACGCTTTTTAGTGACGCTATTGTGGAGATGAAGAAAATTGATAAAAGGCACCCCATGGCTATTTGTAATGGCGATTTACAATTTTTAGACATCATTAAAGAACAATGCTCTGATATAGGTATATGGGGGCCAAACGTTTATCGTGGAGCATCTTTTGGCGATGCATTTAAAAGGGTTAAAGACGAATTAAATAAACCTATTATGTTCATTGAGTTTGGCGCAGACGCATTCAATGCCTTAAGTAACTCCGAGGATCAAAAATCTCAAGCCTATTATGATGTTGCTAACTGGAAAGAGATTTATGAGAGTGCAGCTGTTTTAGGAGAGGCTGGAAACTCAATTGGAGAGTTTACGTTTCAATTTAGTGATGGATGGTGGAAATATAGCCAGACAAAAAATCTAGATATTGATGACACTAATGCCTCCTGGTCAAACGGAGGTTATTCGCTAGATCAAAAAGGTACTGAAAATAATAGGAATGAGGAGTGGTTTGGTATCTGTGCCAAGGGTGCGACAAACTCTCGCGGACTTCATGATTTGTACCCACGTGCTTCTTACTATGCATTAAAAGAAGCACATAATTTTAATGCTTATGCTCTAGGAACGACCCTAGAATCTTTTGCTAATGCTTTCTCAAATAGCAACCTAGTAGATGCCGTACTAAGAGCACGTGGAGATAAAGCAGCTTTAGGGTTTATTTTCAGTGAAAAAACTAGTCTCAGTAACGTGAAAGCTGAGTTTACTACTTACAATACAGGAGGAAGCTCAATTACAACACCAAAAACAGCGAATCCAGAGAAGGTAGTCTATCCAAATAAATTAGGCTTTGATCATATGCAGTCGTATTAGATTGGCGTAGAGAGCAGACCTGATTCTTCGATGGTCGCCAATATTAATTTTAATAACATAGAACACGCAGCCGAAAATCCCATTGATGAGGTTTTCTATGAAAATCGAGGGCGTTCTCGAACTGTAAGTAAGGTTGAAGGTGATTTAGTAGTGAATGATATCAATCGAGTACAAATATATAATGCCAGCTATACTTGGTATGCCAAAGATTTTGATTTGAGAGGTTTCTATCGGAAGGGACATTACCATTGGGGATATGAGGGTGACTTTTTGGTTTATATCCATAATCAAACTATGTTTCCTCAAACTATGCTTATCGATTACGTAAGAGTTTACAAAAACAGTAGCAACTAATCAAAATAATAAAATCATGAAACTAATAATGAATATAGTTAAGCAAATTTCAATTTTAGTCTTAACAATATCCTTTTATGGATGTACAAATGACTATACTGTTTATCCTGAGGTTGTTACGGCATTTACCTGTACTATGAATCCTGATACTGGCACAATATCATTTATAAATATATCAGATAATTCAAGAACGTATGAATGGGACTTTGGCGATGGAGAAAATTCCACGGAAATTAATCCTGTTAAAACTTTTGCAGCAGGTACCTACACTATAATTTTAGAAGCAAAAAATGAGTCTGGAGCCTCAGATACCTATGAAAGCGAGATTACAATAGTCGCTTGTAAGATAGTATGTACTCTAGAAACAGCTCAGTCTTTAAATGTGACAGACTTTAATGTAACGTTTCAATCAGAGCAAACTACTTCGACCATTGTTGACGATGGCGCCGTTAAAGTTCGAGCTGAAAATCCCGACATTGGCAATGTTGTAAACAAGTCTTGCCAAGTTGGAAAGATTACTGGAAGCCCAGATTTTCGGTATGCAAATAATCAATTTAATTTTTCTAATAAATTAGATTTCAACACGAAATCTGGTTTTAAAATAAAAATAAGGTCAGCCGCTATAAATACTAAAGTTACAGTGAAACTTGAACGAACTGGTTCTACAGAAAAAACAGTTGCTACGACGATTGCTAATGCTTGGGAGGAATTAACCATTGACTTTGGGGCAGTTGAGAGTAATAAATACAATAAAATTGTGCTTTTCTTTAATAGGGACTCAAACACATCAGGTGTATTTTATATTGATGATTTTAGATTGTATGGTACGGGCTCAGGCGGAGGAGGTTCAGGAAGTACTTTTGATGATGGTTTATTAACCAATGGTGATTTTGAAAACGGTAGTAATTCATGGATTATTGGAGTTGGTACTGATCCTGCTCCCGTTAGAACAAAAGGCGGCAATACTTTTTATTCAGTTAATGTTACTGCTGCTGGAAACTCATTTGATGTAAATGTTAGTCAAAAGCTACAAATAAAATAAGGCTCGACTCATACCTTAAATTTTGATGCTTGGTCTGATCGAGCAAAGACTATTATTGTAGGGATTGGTTTAAGTGGTGGAGATTTTTCTAATACAGTAGAAACGGTAAATATTACAACTACGCGCACGACCTATACACTTACATTATTAGCCGCTGGTTTTGGGGCGACTGATGCACGTGTATTATTTGATTCAGGTGCGGCCATTGGCGAATTGAATCTTGACAATGTATCTCTTTTCTAAAAAGGGATGGTGGAGGTGTTACAGGCGCTGGGATAGCATTATTTAATTTTGAAAATGGAATTAATTATTTCAATCTTTTAGAAGATGCAATTGTGGCTAATATTTCTAATCCAAAAGTAGCAATAAATACTTTTTTAAGAGTGATAAAATGGGGCAAACCTTCGAGCTCAGCTTTTTGTGCAGGAATTAATTCAGGACAAATCCTTGAGGGACCGATAGATAAATTATCAAAGGGAAGAATATTGATAATGATGGTATGGGCACCAAAAGGAAATATAAAAGTTAGGATGCGTTGAGGGCAGGAGCCAAGAATTATTCAACCTGCAGATCATGAGGTTTTTGAAATACTAACTGCATGAAATCGGCAGGTAACGTCAACAACTGATTTTAGCTTTCAAGGACAAGAAGCTTATCCTGAGACAAGTTCGTTTTAAATACCAATTGTGATGAGGTTGGAACAGGTAAACAATAGTAGATCGATGCTTTTTTGCCCAGAATACAAATGTTGTACAAAGGGAATTTATTTTTAATCCAATTCGTTTCGGTATTAAAATCAATTGTTATAAGGTCGGTGTATTTTACACCGATCTTATTTTTTTATAAATGCAGTTTTTTTAGTCTATTAGTATTTAACAGTTCGTTTTTTGTCTGGTATAGAAACTAAGGCTTACTACAAGACTAAATGTAAGATGTAAAAATAATTGATGTAACGTTAACTTATACTTACTTTTTATGTTGGCGGTACGCTTCTTATTTTTTACCAATTTACTATAAATTGATTTAAATAAGCTAGTTAATTTCAATTTAACCGTCCCATTACTAATTACAGGAACTCCTTTTTCTTATGAATAATAGTTACATTTTTTTAAGTAGTTCAATAGATTTTAACTTTTATATCGATTTCGCTATTCATTGAACTGTATAGTTGACAAGTAATTTTAATGTAATAACCATACATTACCACAACATTAACGTTGTCGTTAGCGTTTCATCTTAGTATACAGTGAAATATCTCACCCTTAATTCCTCAGTAAAAGCCTGTGTTTTATTTAAAATCGATAAAAAACAGTGGTTTTTTTAAAGTGTATATTTTATATAGCGGTTTTTTTTAACAAATCATTTAGTTTTCATTCTATTTTTATACTTCACAAAAAACATAAATTATGAAGTCGAATTATCTATTAATTATTTTTCTATTTCTCTCCACTTTTGGTTTCGCCCAGAGTTTTGATATTGGAGGGGTCGTAAATGAAAAAGAGTCTGGTTTACCTATACCAGGTGTAAATATTCAAATTAAAAATTCCACAAAAGGAACTGCAACAGATTTTGACGGTAAGTTTTCTTTAAAAGGAATTGCGTCAGGTTCGACACTTGTATTTACATATATAGGGTACAAAAATTTCGAATACAAAGTGACGGGCAATGATTCTCGTATTACAGTTTCATTGGTTGGTGATGCAAAAAGTTTGGACGAAGTTGTTGTTATTGGTTACGGTAGTCAAAAAAGACGAGAAGTAACCGGTGCGGTATCTGTTGTGGATAGTAAAACATTGGAAATTTTAAAGCCTGTTAAGGTAGAACAAGCCTTGCAAGGAACTGTTTCTGGTGTCAATGTGACGACAACTTCAGGAGCACCAGGTGCAGCACTTGATATTCGTATCAGGGGTATTGCAACCAACGGGCAAAACGGACCAACTACTATTATAGATGGATATGTGGGAGAACTGGGATTGTTAAATCCAAATGATATTGAAACTATTACTGTTTTAAAAGATGCACAAGCAGCAATCTACGGTACCATTGGTGCTAACGGGGTCATTTTGATAACCACTAAAACGGGTAAGAAGAATTCAAAACCCAAAATCAGTTTTAATTCTTACACTGGTTTTCAGGAAACAACAAAGACACTCGATTTGTTGAATGCTACAGAATATGCACTTTTACTAAATGAAAGCTATGCAAATGGAGGGAATCCTCTTCCTTTCACTAATGCAAGCGGACTTGGTAAAGGGACAAATTGGCAAAACGAGGTTTTTAACAAAGGTGTTCCAATTATCAATCACGATATATCAATTTCTGGAGGTTCAGATAAAGTGACGTATGCAGTAAGTGGATCTCATTTAGATCAAGAAGGTATTATTGGCGGTAACAAGTCAGGGTTTTTAAGGAATACAGCCAGAGTGTCGTTGGGAGTTGACCTTTCCGATAAATTGAAATTAAAAACAAACGTAATTTATACCTATTTCAACAGAAAATCATTGAATGAAAACGGATTGGGTTCTGTTTTGTTTAATGCTTTAAACACTCCATCTACGCTAACTCCTTATAACGCGAATGGTGATTTTACATTAGTACCAGGTACAACAGGATTAGGGAATGAAATAATCAATCCTTTAGCTCAACTTGCTAATACGTATAATGATTATAATTTCAAGAAATTAAACGGAAATTTTGGTTTGGATTATAAACTTTTTGATGGGTTTCTATTATCCAGTTCTATGGGTTTCAACACTTCAAATAGTAAATCGAAAATTTTTGACAAACAAATCAATTATGGTGGAAAAGTTTTTGACGTACAACGAAGTACTGTTGCTCAAAATGCTATAAATGATAATAATTACTCTTTTGATGTTTTTGGTACATATACTAAAACAATAGCGGAGGATCATAATTTTGTAGCTACCATTGGTAATACAATCTACAAAGAATGGGGAAATGGTTTGTTTGCTACGGGGTATGATGTACCGAATAACTCTTGGGATTACGCGGACATCTCACTAACTACTGGGTTTTTGGAAGCTAAAACGAATAGTTCTTATAACTATGACGAAAGAAGACTTTCTTATTTTGGTAGAATGCAATATGATTACAAGGGGAAATATCTTTTGTCAGCAATGCTACGACGTGATGCTTCCACAAAATTTGGACCAGGTAATAAAGTGGGTTATTTTCCCTCTTTTACTGCTGGTTGGATAATTTCTGATGAAGGATTTTATGGCGATGGAAAACTAGTGAACTTCATGAAATTAAGAGGAAGCTACGGAACTTTAGGAAACGATCAAATACCTAATAATGGATATGTTTCTCAACTTTCTGGTGAAGCAACTTATGTTTTTGATGGGACATTAATTAACGGTACTGCAAGTGGGCAAATTCCGAATCCAAATTTGAAATGGGAAGAAGCGCAAAAATTTGATCTTGGTTTAGACCTAAAATTATTTAATAATAAAGTATCGATTGTTACGGATTACTTTACAGATACAAGAAAGGATTTATTGATTCCAAATATACCGGTTTCAGGAATTACGGGTAATTACGCTCCTGGAGCTAGTGCACCTACAGTGAATGCTGGAACTGTAAAAAACTCAGGGATTGAATTTTCTATAGATTATAAAAATTCGTTCTCAGATAATTTTTCTATGAGTGCAGGCTATAATGTTACTTTTTTAGAAAATAAGGTATTGGAAGTTAATAACGGGACCGGATTTATAGAAGGGGGAGTTTTTGGTGTTGGTCAACCCGCTCCATCAAGAATGGAAGTAGGTCTTCCTATTGGTTATTTTTATGGATATAAAACGGATGGTATTTTCCAAAATCAAGCAGAAATTAATGCACATCCATCTCAGTTAGGATTAGGTGCTAATGCAGCTCCAGGAGATATGCGTTATGTGGATGTAAATGGAGACAATATTATCGATACAAAAGACAGAACTAATTTAGGAAATCCGATTCCAAAAGCGACGATGGGATTCAATTTGCAGATGAATTATAAAAATTTAGATCTTGCAGTATTCACATTTGCTTCTGTAGGAAATGATATGGTGCGAAATTATGAAAGAACACTTTCTGATGCTAACCGTTTGAATTATGTTTTGGATAGATGGACAGGAGAAGGATCAAGTAATATGACTCCTAGAGTTACCACAGGAGCTACGGCAAATAATGTTTTCTCTGACTACTTTGTTGAGGATGCTTCTTATGTAAGAATTCAAAACGTTCAATTGGGATACTCACTTAATTCCAGATATACCGAAAAAGCAGGCATTACCAAGTTAAGATTGTATGCAGGAGTAAACAACTTGTACACTTTTACAAAATATAGAGGTTTTGATCCTGGAGCATCAAATGGCGCTCCTATTGGTGGTGGAATTGACTATGGTTTTTATCCAACTCCAAGAACCTATTTGTTAGGTCTAAATATTAATTTTTAAGTAATATTAAAATGAAAAAGTATATATTTTTTACAATTGCTACTATAGTAATCTTTTCAACTCTTACTGTTTCTTGCAGCGATGAGTTTGTTAATCGAGATGTAGCATATTCTATAGATTCTGAGAATTATTTTAATTCTAAATCTGATTACGACAATGCACTAGTGGCGACTTACGACTTACTCCAGTCTTCTTATGTGAATGTGCTGCTAGGTGAGATTGCATCTGACAATACGTTAGCCGGTGGAGAAAGTCAAACAGATGTTATTGGTTTTCAACAAGTTGATGACATGATTCATACCCCGGTAAACAGTAACCTAAGAGACGTATGGAACTGGATGTTTGCAGGAGTAAACAGAGCTAATTATATTTTAGAGTTTCAAAACAAAACTAATTTTGAGGGTAAAAACCAAGTTATCGCTGAAGCTCGTTTCCTTCGAGCATATTACCATTTTGAATTGGTAAAATGGTTTGGTGGAATTCCAATGAAAGGAGATGTCCGTTTCAAAGTTGGAGATGAAAAAATTATTCCCCGCTCAACGGTCAAAGAGGTTTATGAGTCAATTGAAGCAGATTTAATTTATGCTTCTGAAAATTTAGCCGCTTTACCTGCACAAAAAGGAAGAGCAACAAAAGGAGCTGCTCTAGCACTTTTAGGAAAAGCATATTTATATCAAGACAACTTTCCTAAGGCGGCAACTACTTTAGAAAGTGTAATCACTGCAAGCAATTACTCACTTGTGGCAGATTATAATTCGATTTTTGAATCTGAGGGTGAAAATGGAGCTGAATCCGTTTTTGAAGTTCAATACACTGATGTTGAGGGAGCTGGTTTTGGCTGTCTGCAATGCAGTGAAGGAAATGTAGCTGTTGGTTTCAGCGGACCTAGAAATTATTCAGGGACCGTATTTACCTCTGGTTTTAGTTTTAATGTTCCAACACAAAAGATAGTAAATGCTTTTGAAGCAGGAGACAATCGTAAGGCTGTAGCCATTTTAGACATTAAGGATTGGGCATTAAAAACAGGCGCTACCTATGGTCAAGGATATGAGCATACTGGATATTTCAATAGAAAATACATACCAAGAAAAAGAAGTGCAAATGCTGCGGGAGATTTAAACTTAACGAATCCTAATAATTACAGATCGATACGTTATGCTGATGTTTTATTGATGGCAGCTGAGGCTTTTAATAGAAGCGGATTAAGCGATGTTAAAGCTAGAGGATACTTGAACCAAGTGAGAAGGCGTGCTTTTGGAGATCTTAATCATGATATTTCTGCATCAGGAGCGGCACTAACAGATTTTATTTTAGCAGAAAGAAAAATAGAATTAGTTGGTGAAGGGCATCGTTTCTTTGATTTAGTGAGAACTAAAAAAGCAGCTCAAGAAATAACTGGATTTACAGCTGGAAAAAATGAATTATTTCCTATTCCAATTGAGGAAATTCAGTTTGCAAATGGAAATTGGACACAAAACCCTGGATATTAAAACAAACAGTAATTATGAAAAATTTAAAATTAATAGCAAGTCTTCTTGTTTTTACGCTCTTTTTAGGGTGTTCAGAAGACAATTTAGATGTTGATTTGGACGCTTTGGAGGCGCCACAAAACATTTCAGCATTAACCACAGTGACTCAGGATAATACAGGAAAAGTTACCTTTTTACCTAAAGGAGAAGGAGTGACACAATATGAAATATTTTTTGGAGATGGAACAACTACTCCAGCTTATGTAGGTCCGGGCGGAACGGTAGAGCATACCTATAAAGAAGGTATTTATGATGCCAAAATTATAGGAACTACTCTTAACGGTAAAAAAACAGAAGTGATTCAAAAAGTGATAGTTTCATTCAAATCACCAGAAAACCTTCTAGTTACAATTGAAAATGATTTATCAGTTTCTAAGAAAGTAAATGTAAAAGCAACGGCAGATTATGCTTTGTTTTATGATGTTTATTTTGGCGAAGCTGGAAAACCAAATGCAGTAAGTGCTAATAACGGAGAGTCAATTTCTTATACATATCAAAATGCAGGTGTTTATACCATTAGAGTGGTTTCAAAAAGTGCTGCGATCAAAAGCACAGAGTATACTAAGGTTTTTACTGTAACAGTAGTGAACCAGCCTTTTACTTCTGCAGCAACTCCTCCTAATAGACAGGCATCGGATGTGATTTCGATTTATAGTTCAAAGTATGCTGATGTCGCCGGAACAAATTATTTCCCAGATTGGGGACAAGGTGGTCAAGGTAGTAGTTGGGCAGAATTTGATTTGAATGGGGACAAAATGCTTAATTATATTAAGTTGAGTTACCAAGGAATAGCTTTGGCAGACGGAAAAACAATTAATGTATCTGGAATGGAATTCATTCACATGGATGTTTGGACAGCGGATTTGCAAAAATTAGAAACTTCATTAATTAGTAAGACTAATGGTGAAAAACCAGTAGTGAAAAATTTGGTTGCCAACCAATGGAATAGTCTTGATATTCCAATTTCGGCCTTTACGAGTCAAGGATTAACAGTTGCTGATATTTTTCAATTGAAATTTGTAGGTACGCCATGGGCAGCAGGAACTGTTTTTATTGATAATATCTATTTCTATAAAGCGCCTTCTGCATTGATCGAAATGCCAATTGATTTTGAATCTACTACTTTAACTTACCCTTGGGCAGGTTTTGGAGCTGCTGATTTTGGACCGATTCCAGTTTCAGTAGTGGTAAATCCAGATAAAACAGGAAATAATCTTTCTAATAAAGTGGTTAAAATAGAAAAACCATCTGGAGCACAAGTTTGGGCGGGAGCAAGTTTGAATTTAGATTCAAAAGTTGATTTTACAAAGGGAACAAAAGTGAAAATAAATGTTTGGTCTCCTAAAGTAGGAGCGAAAATATTATTTAAAATGGAAGTGTCAACATCACCTAAAGATGGAAATGGAAATCCAACCGTTTTTGTAGAGATTGAAGCCACCACTACCGTTGCTAATTCGTGGCAAGTATTAACCTTTGATCTGACCAGTGCAGCAGCATTTAAAACGACGAATGCCTATGACAGAGTAATATTGTTTCCTGATTTTAACGTAGGTGGTACTGGAACAAGCTATTATTTTGACGATATTAAACAATCCAACTAAAAATATAAAAGATGAAAAAATAATTATTAACACATTCTCCATTTTTATACTGTTACTAATGGTGAATTGTTCGAAAGATGATTTTTCCTTTGGTTCATTGCAGGCTCCAACAAATCTGCAAGTTGCCGTGGAGCTTATCGGTAAAACAACAGCAAATCCCAATGGTGATGGGTCTGGTAAAGTTAAATTTACAGCAACTGCAGATGATGCGATATCTTATAAATTTATTTTCCCTGATGGTACCTCTACAAATGCACCTAATGGTGTTTTTGAAAAGCTTTTTACAAAAGTAGGTCTTAATTCTTACAATGTAACTGTTGTTGCTTCGGGCACAGGTGGAGTATCAACGAATACTACTGTTGAAGTAAAGGTTCAAAGTAACTTTGAAGATGCTGAAGCGGTTAAACTTTTAACAGGAGGTACTTCTAAAAAATGGTATGTTTCTGCTTCAGAACCAGGTCATTTGGGTGTTGGGCAAAACGATGGCGATGCGACTAAGAATTATTTCGCTAATTATTACCAAGCGGTTGCGTTTGAAAAAGCTGGTGCAGCAGCAACTAGTTGTTTCTACGAAAATGTACTAACGTTCAGTTTGGATGGCGGGGTCATGAAATTCAAATTGGATAATGGTGGCTCTACATTTTTTAACTCTAATTATTTAAGTGTAGGTGGCGGTGCAGGAAAAGATGATGCTTGTTTAGTTTACAATACAGGAGGTCTTAAAACGGTTGCTTTGAGTCCTTCAGAGTCAGTTGTAACACGCAATGCCGATCGTTTGACGCAAACAAGAGGTACTGCTATGAATTTCTCTGATGGCGGATTTATGGGTTATTATGTAGGACAAAGTTCTTATGAAATTCTATCAATTACAGATAATCGAATGACTGTGCGTTTTGTACAGGGAAATAATACAGGTTTAGCTTGGTACATGATTTTTACTACAACAAAACCAACGCAAGCGGTAACTGACTTTACAACGCTTAAGTTTTCGGATGAGTTTAATACTGACGGTGCACCTGATCCAGCTAAATGGTCCTATGATTTAGGTGCCGGAGGATGGGGAAATAGTGAAGCGCAAAACTATACCAATAGTGCTGATAATGTAATTGTTGCTAATGGAAATTTAAAAATCACCGCTAAAAAAGTAGGATCGGGATATACTTCGACTCGATTAAAATCAGAAGGTAAGTACAAGTTTACATATGGTAAGGTAGAAGTACGAGCGAAATTGCCTGCAGGTGGAGGAACATGGCCCGCTATTTGGATGTTGGGTTCAGATTATGCAACAAATACATGGCCGGGTTGTGGAGAAATAGATATTATGGAACATAAAGGAAATGAACCTAACGTGATTCATGGAACTTTGCATTATCCCGGTCGTTCTGGTGGTAATGGAAATGGAAGTGTTAAAACAATTACCAATGCTTCTACAGAATTTCATGTTTATAAAACGATTTGGACTGCAGCTTCAGTAAAAATATTTGTAGATGATGTATTATACCACACTGTAGCAAATGATGGCAGCTTACCATTTAATAAAGACTTTTTCATGATTTTAAACGTAGCTATGGGAGGAACTTTTGGTGGAGCAATAGACCCTGCTTTTACGCAATCTTCAATGGAGATTGATTATGTGAGAGTTTATCAATAACAATTAAGTATTTATTTATAGAGATTAAAAAGGTCGGTTGTTTACCGGCCTTTTAATTTTGATAATTTTAAAAAAAGAAATACATGAAAAATAATTTAAGATTTATATTACCCATCATTACGGCTTCCCTTTTAGTAGCGGGTTGTGGTGATAAAATAATGAAGCCATCTTTGTCTTACACGAAAGATAATATTTTAGAAAGGAAAGTGGATTCTGTTTTAAAGTTAATGACATTAGAAGAAAAAGTAGGACAACTTAATCAATATAATGGATTTTGGGAAATAACCGGTCCTACTCCTAAAGAGGGACAGGCGGCAAAAAAGTATGATGATTTAAAAAAGGGTTTAGTTGGGTCTATGCTCAACGTTAAAGGGGTTAAAGATGTTAGGGCATTACAAAAAATTGCAGTCGAAGAAACAAGATTAGGTATTCCTCTGATTTTTGGGTTTGACGTAATTCATGGATATAAAACTATAAGTCCTATACCATTGGCTGAGTCCGCAAGCTGGGATATGGAGGCTATTAAAAAATCAGCAGCGATGGCTGCAGAGGAGGCTTCTGCCGTTGGTCTAAACTGGACTTTTGCACCCATGGTCGATATTTCTCGTGATGCGAGATGGGGTAGAGTTATGGAAGGCGCAGGTGAGGATGCTTTTTTAGGAAGTAAAATTGCGGTGGCAAGAGTCCAAGGTTTTCAAGGAACAGATTTAGCGGCCACAAATACTATTTTGGCTTGTGCCAAACATTTTGCAGGGTATGGCTTTGCAGAATCGGGAAGGGATTATAATACAGTTGATGTGAGTGAAAGCACCTTACAGAACATTATTTTCCCTCCTTTTAAAGCAGCTGTTGATGCTGGAGTGAGAACTTTTATGAATTCCTTCAATGAATTGAACGGGGTTCCTGCAACAGGAAATCGATACTTACAAAGAGAAATATTAAAAGGGGATTGGAATTTTGATGGTTTTGTTGTTTCAGATTGGGGTTCTATCAATGAGATGATTGCTCACGGTTATGCAAAAGACAGTAAACAAGCCGCAGAAATTGCGATTAATGCAGGTTCTGATATGGATATGGAATCCAGTGCTTACGTAGGGTATTTAGTGGAATTGGTGCAGGAAGGGAAAGTAAGCGAGAACCTAATTGATGATGCAGCCAGAAGAATACTTAAAGTGAAATTTGAATTGGGGTTGTTCGATGATCCATATAAGTATTGTGATGAAATCCGCGAAAAAGAAACGGTAGGAAGCCCTAAGTTCCAAGAAGAGGTTTTAGATATGGCAAAAAAATCAATTGTCTTATTAAAAAATGAAAACGAAGTGTTGCCTCTTAAAAAATCAGGATTGAAAATCGCGCTGATAGGAGCATTGGCAAATGATAAAACGAGTCCTCTGGGCAGTTGGAGAATTGCTGCTGATGATGAAAGTGCTGTTTCAGTATTGGAGGGACTTCAAGACTATAAAGGGAATCAACTTAGCTATGCTAAAGGAGCTGATGTTAGTGTTGGAAGAACCCAATTCGTTTGGGAGACCAAAATTAATATGACGGATAAGAGTGGTTTTCCGGAAGCAATTTCCGCAGCAAAGCAGGCTGACGTCGTTATAATGGTTTTAGGAGAGCATGGTTTGCAATCTGGTGAAGGAAGAAGTAGAACTGATTTAGGATTGCCAGGAGTACAACAGGAGTTGTTGGAAACAATTTTCAAAGCAAACCCTAATGTTGTTTTAGTTTTAAATAATGGACGTCCATTGGCTATGCCATGGGCTGACGAAAATATTCCAGCTATTGTGGAAGCTTGGCATTTAGGGAGTCAAAGTGGTAATGCTATTGCTCAAGTCTTGTACGGTGACTATAATCCGAGTGGAAAATTACCAATGACATTTCCAAGAAATGTAGGTCAAGTACCCATTTACTATAATTATAAAAATACAGGAAGACCCATTATGAATGAGCCAGAAAGTGTTTTTTGGTCGCATTACATTGATGAAGAAAATACTCCGCTGTATCCATTCGGGTACGGTTTGAGTTATTCTAAATTTGAGTATTCTGATTTAAAACTGAGTAGCAGTTCTTTTTCCAAAAACGGAAAAATAGCTGTTTCAGTAAAAGTTAAAAACGTTGGAAAAGTTACTGGAAAAGAAGTGGTTCAACTGTATATCAGAGATCTGATAGGCAGTGTAACAAGACCTGTTAAAGAGTTAAAAGGTTTTGAAATGATAGAATTAAAAGCTAACGAAACGAAAGAAATTACTTTTAATATCGATGAAAAAACAATCGAATTTTTTACTGCTAATCGTAAATGGGAAGCAGAACCGGGCGACTTTAATGTCTTTGTCGGTGGAAGTTCAGTGAAAACCTTACAAACGAATTTTCAATACTCTAACTAAATAAAAATGAAAAAATTTTTAATATTACTTCTTATTGGAAGCGCTTGTTTTGGACAGGGGACTAAGAGAAAACTAGTTTGGGAAGAAAATTTCAAGGGTAAACACTTAAACGAGGAAATTTGGAATGTTGAATTAGGAAATGGTTGTCCTAATTGCGGTTGGGGTAATAATGAACGACAACTTTACACTAACGAAAACCATATAATCGCAAAGGGAAAGTTAGTAATTACCGCAAAAAAAGAAGGAGAAAAGTACACGTCAACACGAATCACTACAAAAGCTAAAAAAGAATTCCAATATGGTTATTTTGAAGCCAAAGCAAAATTGCCCGTTGGGCATGGCATCTGGCCCGCTTTTTGGATGTTGGGGTCTAATATTGATACAGTAGGTTGGCCACAATGTGGTGAAATTGATATCCTGGAATACGTGGGAAGAGAACCTAATATTATTTTTACTTCTTTGCATACGCAGGACAGTCACGGAAATACCATCAACACTAAAAAAACAAAGATTGAAGATATCGAAGAAGGCTATCATATCTATGCGATGGATTGGTCCAAAGATAAAATAGATTTTTTTGTTGATAATAACTTAGTATATACTTTCAATCCAGAGAATAAAACGGAAGCCATTTGGCCTTACAATCAACCCTTCTTTTTTATTGTCAATTTGGCAATTGGAGGAAGTTTTGGAGGACCGGATGTTGACGATTCCGTTTTTCCGCAAGATTTTTCTGTAGATTACATTCGAGTATACCAATAAATATAGGTCTTTACTGTAAGAAAAGTAGCAAGTAAATTTCAACTTGCTACTTTTTTATTTTCAGGCCTGACCGTATTTTGATATTTTTTTTTATATTTGAGCGCTGCTCTTTATTATGAGAAAATTAAGGGGGACAATGTTCTTCAAATTCTTTTTACTGTTCAACAAAAATAATTAAATGGAAAGTTGAAGTCCTTGTTTTTAACGCTTTAAAAATTAGGGTGTTAATTTTTCTTAATTTTATTTGTTTGTTAGCGTAAATATTTGTTAAATTTGATTATCAAACTAATATTAAAAAACCAATAGCCTATACCATAAAACTACTTTTAGGAAAAATTACTCCAAATTTTAAACAAGAACTAAAAGGTATAACTATGGCTAATATACAATCTCCAGACGCTTTATTGGTGCAAGAATATGTAGCAGGTAATGAAGAGGCCCTGTCCACATTAATCAAAAGACATGAATCAAGAATTTACGGCTTTATCTATTCTAAAATTTCAGATAGAGACATTTCAAATGATATTTTTCAAGATACTTTTATTAAAGTAATCAAAACGCTAAAGTCTAATTCATACAACGAGGAGGGTAAGTTTTTACCTTGGGTTATGCGAATCTCCCACAACCTCATCATAGATCATTTTAGAAGAAACAAGAAAATGCCTCTATTTAGAGAAACAGAAGAGTTTTCAATCTTTTCGATAATGTCTGATGATTCCCCTACAATAGAAAATAAAATTATAGCCGACCAAGTGGAAATGGATATAAAGAAGCTAATCGAAGAGCTTCCTCTTGATCAAAAGGAGGTGTTGGTCATGCGCATGTATCAGGATATGAGTTTTAAAGAGATTTCTGAAATTACAGGAGTAAGTATCAATACTTCCTTAGGCAGAATGCGTTACGCTTTAATGAACCTAAGAAAAGTTATTGATAAGCACCAAATTGTTTTAACGAATTAACAATATATAGAGATATGCCACGTTATTAATAAAAACAAATTAATCACAGCATGGCAAAAATTTACTCTAAAAAATCATTACCCGTTAAGGTAATGAAACCAAGAAAAGAAGTCGTTTCTTTTTTACTAAATTATTCAAAGGCGCTAAGCATGATAGAAATTGACAATCATAGTTATGAGATTATTTCAAATTAGTATTATTGTTAGTTGAAATGCTTAAAAGTCAAGTACTATTGTTCAACTTGAATTGATGAATTTCACTATTTTGTATATTAGAGTAGTGAAATTTATTTTTTATAGTACGTAGCTAAAACCGTTTTCCTTCCTATGGTTTTAGTGATAACATCATTTTCTAAGTCCCAACCTCGAGCAGGGGAATATTCTCTTCCATACCATATAATTTGCAAGTGCAGATCGTTCCAAGTTTCTTCGGGAAATATGCGTTTCGCATCTTTTTCTGTTTGGATTACATTTTTACCATTAGTCAAATTCCAGCGGTACATTAAGCGGTGAATATGAGTATCTACTGGGAAAGCCGCAACTCCAAAGGCCTGAGACATTACTACACCAGCTGTTTTATGTCCTACAGCAGGTAATTCTTCTAGAAACTCAAAGCTCTGTGGAACTTTTCCTCCGTGCTTGTCGATTAATATATGTGACAACCCATGAATTCCCTTTGATTTCATTGGTGATAAACCACAGGGGCGAATGATTTCTTTTATCTCTTCCACTGACATTTTGATCATATCATACGGATTATCTGCCTTGGCAAAAAGTAATGGCGTAATTTTATTAACCCGCACATCGGTACATTGTGCAGAAAGTAGCACTGCAATCAATAAAGTATAGGGATCTTTATGGTCTAAAGGAATAGGAATCGTAGGATATAATTCTTTTAACGTATTTATAACAAAGGTTACCCGTTCTTGTTTAGTCATTTTTGTATTTTTATATCCTGTAAAAATAATATAAATTTTAGGATGTGCCTAATCCAGCTGTTTATTACAAGTCCTCCTTCAAAAAACTTTTTTTCTAAGTTTATAAAGGAGCTTCCTGCCGGTCGCTCTTTATAATCAATAAAAAATAGGTTTTTTCAGTCTGGGCTTTCCATTACCATCTGGGGCAGAAAAGGTATAACTTAAACCAATAATAAGCAATAACAAAGCATTGTGACCTTTGCGAAAGAACTTAGCGCACAGGGCGGATAAATAAAAAAATATGACAACATTAAAAAAAGGGGACAAAGCGCCTGATTTTTCAGCAATGGACCAAGACGGTAACGCTCACAAATTAGCAGATTACAAGGGAAAAAAATTAGTAGTTTTCTTTTATCCCAAAGCAAGTACTCCCGGTTGCACGGCCGAAGCCTGTGATCTTAGAGATAATTTTGATCGCTTTAAAGCCAATAACTATGAGCTATTGGGAGTTAGTGCAGATGCACAAGCAAAACAGGCTAAATTCAAAGAAAAATATGATTTTCCGTTTCCGTTATTGGCAGATGAGGATAAATCAGTAATTGAAGCTTTTGGTGTTTGGGGACCTAAAAAATTTATGGGAAAAGAATACGATGGAATTCATAGAACCACTTTTGTAATCGACGAAAATGGAGTAATAGATGAAGTCATCGACAAAGTCAAAACTAAAGCTCATGCTGATCAAATATTGAAGTAAATCTTTATTATTTTATAGTGCAATGTCGTTTACTTAACAATTACTCGCGCTATTTGTCACGCTGGAAGCGTCTCCGCAAAGTTGCTCACCTATCTTGAGACGCTTTCAGCGAGACAAATGAAGTGGTGTAGTTTGTAAAAAACAGAATGGTTTGTTATCCGATAATACTGTGTTCATAATTAGTACAAATCTTCTCATTTAAAAATAAAAACCTCGTTTAAAATAGCTTTAAACGAGGTTTTTTTGTGTTTTATAGTTTGTATTAACTATCATTACTTATATTATTTTCTTTCAAAGCTTTAGTTGGGTTGTACCCAAAAAGGCTATATTCTTTGATGATTTCAGCAATACCGGAAGGAAGCATTGGTTCCCAACCAGTTTTACCATCACTAATCATTTTTAATACCTCTCGTGAGAATACTTCTAAAATTTGAGGATCATAATCATCGATATCGACCACTTTTCCATTGAATTTGAAGAATTTGTATAATTCTTTCATTCTTGGATGTACTTTTAGATTTTCGGAGGTAGTAATTTCCTCGTTTTCGTCTAACATTGGATATAAAAACACCTTCATGTCTCGGAAGAATAATTTCCCAAACGCTTCTAATATTCCTCCACTTAAATGACGATAGTATTTTTCGTCAAAAATATCAACTAAGTTATTAACTCCCATGGCTAATCCCATTCTTGCTTTGGTATAATTGGCAAAATACTCAACCACTTTATAATATTCTTGGAAATTTGAAATCATTACCGTTTGCCCCAGTGAACAAAGTAATTCGGCTCTGTCCATGAAATCGCGTTCGTCAATTTCACCATCAGAACGTAAGTTTGATAATGTGATTTCAAAAATAACTAGTGTGTTTTCTTTCTCGACTTTATTTTCTTCAAGAAACATTTTTAATGATTTTTCATACATATCCATATTTACTTTCGTAACAGGACGGAAACTGCCCCTTAGAGCAAGGATATTCTTTTTATACAAGATGGCTGCCGGAAGTATGTTGCGGCCTTGAGGATCAAACATAACCGCGTCAGTCATTCCGTTTTTAACTAATTGTAAACTCATTAAACGGTTGTCTACATCCGCAAAACGGGGACCTGAGAAATTTATGGTATCTATTTCTAGTTGGTCTTTGTCTAAATGATCATATAAATAACGTAGTAATCGTTTCGGGTCGTTGTATTTATAATAAGCACCATAAATTAAATTTACTCCTAAAACACCAAGAGTTTCCTGTTGCAATCTAGCATCAGTTTCTTTAAAACGGATATGAAGTATAATTTCATTGTAGTCTTCATCTGGCTCAATTTGGTACCTTATACCAACCCATCCGTGGCCTTTAAATTGTTTGGCAAAATCAATGGTAGCCACAGTATTAGCATAGCTAAAAAACATTTTATGAGGATGTTTTTCCCTACTCAACCGCTCTTCAATTAGCTGGCCTTCCATGGTAATCATTCTTTTGAGCCTGCTTTCCGTAACGTAGCGTCCGTCTTGCTCTATGCCATAGATTGCATCACTAAAATCTTTGTCATAGGCAGACATCGCTTTCGCTATAGTTCCCGATGAACCACCAGATCTAAAAAAATGTCTTACAGTTTCTTGTCCTGCACCGATTTCAGCAAAGGTCCCATATATATTTTCGTTTAAATTTATACGAAGGGCTTTATCTTTTATTGATGGTATTTGAGCGATGACTTTATCACCTTTTAATTTTATTTCTGTATCCATTATATTTTAAATATGGCTAATTTGATACAAAGTTAGTTAAATAGGTTTCTTATGAAAGATAATTAATCCTATTTTTGTAAAAAAATAAAGAGCAATTGAAGGTATATTTTTTAGGCACTGGTACATCGCAAGGGATTCCCGTTATAGGAAGCAATCATCCTGTATGCAAAAGCACTGATTTCAAAGACAAAAGGCTCAGAGTTTCTGTTTGGGTTACTTGGGACGGTCATTCTTATGTAATTGATTGCGGCCCTGACTTTAGGCAGCAAATGCTTGCATCTAATTGTGAAAAAGTAGATGGAATTCTTTTTACTCATGAACATGCGGATCATACTTCAGGTATAGATGACATTCGTCCGTTTAATTTTAAACAAGGAGAGATTCCTATTTATGCACACGAACGTGTGATTAGTAATCTTCAGGAACGCTTTAATTACATTTTTACAACGGTAAATCGATATCCTGGTGCACCTTCTGTAAAAACGATAGCCGTTGTTAACGATGAACCGTTTCAAATAGGGAATAAAGTTGCGATTCCTGTAAATGTAATGCATGGTAATCTCCAGGTTTTTGGCTATAGAATAGATGATTTTGCTTACCTTACTGATGTCAAGACAATTGATGAAAGTGAGATCTTAAAGCTTAAAAATTTAAAAGTATTAGTTCTAAATACTTTAAGGGAAGAGCCTCACTTCTCTCATTTAAACTTAGAAGAAGCCTTAGATTTAATTGCACTCTTAAAGCCTGAAAAAACATATTTAACGCATATAAGTCACCACTTTGGTTTTCATGAAGAAGTGCAAAAAAAGCTACCTGAAAATGTTTATCTTGCTTATGATAATTTAGAAATTATACTTTAATAAAAAAAATAAAATGAAAAGATCTTTTATGCTCTATGCGGTTATATTACTAGTTCTCATGAATGTTTTTACCTATAGCTTTTATAATGGAGAGGTCGCTTATGAGCAAAAAAAATATGAAAAAACAACTAAAAAATTAAAAGAAAATTTGAAGGTAGTTACTGCCAAATTGGATGACGCTAATTATTTTTCTTTGGAAAAAAATGAAAATGCCCAAAATTATTTTGACTCCGAGGATTCAGAAAAAATGGTTAAGTATGAAAAGTTAATTCCTTATGTAACCGAGAAATTATTGGATTTCAACGCAAATCCAAAAGGAAATCCTTATGCAGGTCAAGATCAGCTTGGGGCTAATAAATTCATTATCAATAAAGTGAAAGTGTTAAACCACCGATGGATTATCGCTGACTACAGTGATGGGGAAATGTGGGGTGAAGTATTACTCAAGTATTTCGTGAATAGTGATGAAAGTATTTCTTTTGAAGTAAATCAAAGTTTACTGTACCAGAAATAAAAAAAGGTTCCACATTTGGAACCTTTTTTTTTGTATTTGTTTTATAACCAGTTTTTGAAATCAGCAAAAATTTGTGGAGAGATTCCATGGCCAATAGGGTATTCCTTATATACTGAGTCTACTGTTAATGCATCCAAAAAGGGCTTTGTTTTTCTTGCCCAGGTTACGGGAATTACCTGATCAACAACCCCGTGCGAAGCAAATATACTTAGTTTTGAGAAATCGTTATTTCGATAATTTTCTTCTAGAACGTCCTCATTTATATAGCCACTCAAAG
Organism: Flavobacterium sp. ACAM 123; assembly: GCF_000264055.1. Taxonomy (GTDB): domain Bacteria; phylum Bacteroidota; class Bacteroidia; order Flavobacteriales; family Flavobacteriaceae; genus Flavobacterium. Next base: position 34,120 of record NZ_AJXL01000013.1, read on the forward strand.
CAATTACGTTCTTGATCTTTTCAGGATGTGATAGTGCAATGGCATAACTCAATATGGCACCTTGGCTAAAGCCCAGCAAAGAAACCGCTTTTGCGTCTATCGGATAATTGAGGATTAATTCATCGATGAAACTGGCAATTAAATCTCGAGAAGATTTTGCCTGTTCGTTGTCTGAAAATTTATTTTGGTCTGCATCAAAATTGATGGCGTACCAGGCATAACTACCGTATTGTAGGTCATAGGGCGCTTGTGCAGCTATTACATAATATTCATCTGGAAGTTCATTTGCAAACGAAAATAAATCTTCGGCATTGCTTCCGTATCCGTGAAGTAAAAGTAAAAGTGGGTTTTTGTCTAATTTTATTTTTGGCTCTCTAACGAGGTAGTTTAAGGATAAATTCATTTTTGTTTATTATTTTAAAAGTGTTGTCAAGGTCTTAAACTTTGACAAAAGGAAGGGGTTTTGAAAGAAAGATTCAAGAGATATTTGAAAACCACTTTTGGAAAAGGGTACCCAAGAGCGGCATTGGTTTTGTTTCTCCTTTTATTGCGCTGAACATGCCATAAGACCACAACACAAAAACGAAAACCCACATCAAAGTAGAAATTAACATACTATCAAAATTACTTATAATTAAGCCTAATGAGATGAAAGTAAGTGTTATTCCTAGTCCTTGACGGATGTGAAACGAGGCAAAGGTATTTTTGTCTTCGGAGTTCATGGACATGGCGATAAAAACACCTATACCTAAAATATAACTGGTGATTGCTGCCGTTTTTCCTTTTTCAATAGTATTATTCATGTTGTCGTATTATGCTAAAATTAATTTTCCTTGGTTTACGATTCCGTAAACTTTTCCTTTTATTTCTGTTCCCAGAAATGCTGAGTTTTTAGATTTTGATAGTATGGCAGCTTTGGTAAAAACTGCTTTTCCTTCTGGGTTAAATAAACTCATACTTGCTATGGCTCCTTCTGAGATAGAATGACTTTCGATACCAAAAACTGTTTTTCCTGATGTTAATTTTTCTATTATTTTTTCTAATGGTAAAACGGTCATTAAGGCAGCGTAAGCACTTTCAAGTCCGATGGTTCCATTTTTAGCCATATCAAACTCCATTTTCTTGTGTTCTATATCCATCGGGTTATGGTCTGATGTGATCATATCAATGGTATTGTCCAATACTCCTTTGAGCAATGCTTTTCGATCTTTTTCTGTGCGCAAAGGAGGTGAAACTTTGAATCGGGTATCAAAACCTTCCAGTTTTTCATCGGTCAATACTAAATGATGCACCGCTACGCTGCAGCTTACTTGTAATCCTTTTTCTTTTGCCTCTTTGATTAATTGAACTGATTTTGCAGTAGAAACAGTTGGGATGTGCAATTTACCTCCGGTGTACTCCAATAAAAATAAATTTCTCGCAATTTGTAATTCTTCGGCTAGATTAGGAATTCCTTTGAGCCCTAATTGAGTTGAAACTACTCCTTCATTAACTACTCCTTGTCCTTTTATTTTTTCGTCTTGAGGGAATGCGATCACTAATCCGTCAAAATCCTGCACATATTGTAAAGCGATTTTAAGCAAATTAGCATTGTCTTGGCTTTTATTATAATCTCCAAAGGCAATCGCTCCACAATTTGTCATATCAAATAATTCCGCCATATCTTTTCCTTCACTTCCTTTTGTCAAAGCTCCTATTGGAAAGAGTTGTGTAGCATTTCCCATCGCTTTATTCTTAACGAAGTTAACTTGTGCTTGATTGTCAATAATAGGGGAGGAGTTGGGTTGCAAAGCGATAGCAGTAAAACCACTTTTTGCTGCAACAGTCAATCCATTCGAAATAGTTTCCCTATCTTCATAACCTGGCTCTCCAAGTGAAACGCTACTATCAAACCAGCCTTGTGATACATGCAGATTCTCTAATTTTATTTCTTTGGTTTTATCTGAATTGGGGAGGGAAGTAGCTATTTTTTTTATAAAACCATCTTCAACTAAAATATCTACTGTCTTATTGTGAAAAGGACTTTTCGAATCGATTATTTTGGCGCTACGGAGGATAAATTTCATATATAAAGACTATTTTTTTAATTTTAGATTTCAAAACAAATAATTCATTTCATAAATCGTAAGATTGCCATTTCAGTTACCAGAAAGAGTAGTGCAAAGATAAGAAACCATTTCCAAATTTGATTGTCCAATCGGTTGGTTTGTAATGTGTCAAATACATTTGCAATAGAATCAATTATTTTGTAGCTAGAAAGCAAGTTTTGATTGACTGCGCTAAGATCACTTTCACTTCTGTCATAGTTAAAACTAATATTGTCCAAAGCTTCTTTTTGGTTGTAGATTCCATAATTTCCTGCTTCTTCTGGATAATCATTAAACGATAATTTTACTTTATCATTTATGATTCGTTGCATGGGTATAAAACTTTCAGATGAATTGTTAACGGTTAATATCGCATCTTTCGATAGCGTAACATCAACTAAATAGGAATTTGTATCTCCAATAGTAAATGCATTTATACCTTTTGGCTGGTTGTTCATTGCCATTTTATAGAAAGTAGGAACGATGAGCGGAGACTGCTGAAAATTTGAATTTCTAGTATTTATAGGTGCCGAAAACACATAAACGGTAGAAAGTGCATTTGGTAATGCGGTTAAGAATGTACTTTGATCGTCATTATAAAGTGCTGCTGGATTTGTATTTGATATTGTAAAGGAACCGTTTGTTTTCGGATATTGGAAATTAGTAATTCGGTTTTCAAAAACAGCTTTAAACAGCGGATGACTGAAATTGATTTTAGTGATTAGTTTTTCTATGGGTTCGAAAGATTTAAACTGGATGACTCCAAAATTACTGAGAAACTGTTCCAAGTTTGCTGCTGTATCTTCTTCTGAAGGGATAACGACAAGACTACCGCCCTTTTCCACAAAAGATCTTAGAGTCGTTTGCAATGCTTGCGGAATAGCATCAAGTTCATTTAATACGATTAGATCTTGGTTTTCAATACTATTGTAGTCTAATGAGCCAATGGGAGAGTTGATAAAATTGAATTCACTATCTGTGTAGACCCGACTTAGAAAATTGCTTTTTTCGGACGTGCCAATGCTAATGACATTCGTCTTTTTTATTTTGGAAATACTGCAATATAAAATATTGTCGTAGTTAAGACCATTATCAGTAATGGAAACATAACCGTGGAAGGGCTGTTTTGGAATAGTAAAATTGATGCTCTTTTTTTTGGTTTCAAAGTTAACTGCCGTTTTTGCGATCATTTTATCCTGATTATAAATGGCTATTGATACCGGTCTGTAATCAGTGCCGTAATGCGATAAGTCAACTATTATTTCATAAAAATCATCAGATACTTCATTAATGTAAACGCTGTCGACAGCAGTATTGTTCTTTTGTTCTGCCGTGGGGATTATAAAATAGGGAACATCATTTTTGTCGCAGCTTTCAAGTTGTTTCGCATCGAGGCCTACGGCGTCTGTAATAATGACAATATCTTTTTTAAAAGAGGATTTATGTGTTTTTAGCCGAGCCATAATAGAACCTAAGTCAAATGGCGAAGCGCTATATTTCAGGTTTTGAAGGACGCTGCGAATTGATTTAATATCGGTATTCCAAAAATTTTCAGAGTTCGTAAGCAACGAAAAATTAGTGTTTTCCGGAGTGTCTTCAAGTAGCTCCTGAACGGCTCGCTTCATTAGCTCTCCTTTTTTTCCTTTAGCCTGCATACTAAATGAATTATCTAAAATGATATACATTTCATTTGTGGTATTTTCTTTGTCTTTTGCTGCAAAATAAGGTTGGGCAAAAGCGATAACAATACAAGAGAGTAATAATAATCGACAGCTAAGAAGCAACCACCTTTTTATTTTAGAGCTTCTTCTGGTCTGCACAGAAAGTGCTGAGAGGAATTGAACGTTAGTGAAATATTCTTTTTTAAAACGGCGAAATTGAAATAAATGAACCAAAATTGGTACTATCAACAGGAAGAGAAAGTATAAAATTTCGGGATGTTTAAATTGCATTCTTACGTTGAGTTTACTACAGTGGATTATATTCGAACTGAAGTTATAATCAAAAATACGAATTTGTTGACATTTGCAAGACGCTATTGTTTAAATATTTTTGTAAAGGCTCTCATTTATTTATAACAAATAAAATTTTAATTGGTTTTATATTTTTCAACTGGTTTAAAACAGATTTCGATATATTATGTAATTTAGCTTTCAATTATAATTTAAGAAAATGAAAAAGCAATTTGTCTCCCTTCTGTTCCTTTTAATTTGCAGTAGTATTCAAGCTCAAAATAATAAATTTAATTTGCTTATCGGGACATATACAAAGGGGTGCGATAGCAAAGGAATTTATATGTATGAGTTTGATTCTGATACGGGTGATTTTAATTTTAAAAATGCTTCCGAAAACACTGTAAATCCAAGTTATTTGACGGTTTCTACTGATAATAGCTTTGTTTATTCCGTAAACGAAAACGGTAATGAAAGTAAAGTAAGCGCTTTTAGTTATACTCCTTCCAATGGTAAATTAGATTTTATAAATTCCCAGAACTCGATGGGGGCAGATCCCTGTTATATTATTAATGATGAAAAGAATGTGATTGTCGCTAATTATTCTGGCGGAAATATCGCTGTCTTCGGAAAAAACAGTGATGGAAGCATTGGAGAAGCTAAACAGGTGGTTCAGCATTATGGAAAAGGAAGTAATGTTAAAAGACAAGAAGGTCCGCACGTTCATATGGTTCATTTTTCTCCAGACAGAAAGTTTGTTTTGTCTAATGATTTAGGGAATGACAAGGTGTATTCTTATGAATACAATCCAAATTCGAATAGGACCGCATTAAAATTAAAAGACAGTTTTGCTGTTGCGGCAGGAAGTGGTCCAAGGCATTTGGCGTTCAGTAAAAATGGAAAGTATATTTATTTATTACAGGAACTTACTGGAGGTTTGACGATTTTTTGTTATTCGAAAGGGAAATTGAAAAAAGTGGATCAAACGACTATTTTAGAGAAAGACTTTCAAGGAACTTTTACTGGAGCCGACATCCATATTTCGCCTGACGGAAAATTTCTATATGCCTCAAACCGTGGGGAAGCGAATACAATTTCAACCTTTAAAATTCTAAAAAATGGAAAATTAGAATCGCAAGGACAAACAAGTTCGTTGGGTAAAGGACCACGAAATTTTGCAATTGATCCAACTGGTAATTTTCTTTTGGTGGCACATCAATATACGAATGATATTGTGATATTTAAAAGGAATAAATCTACTGGTGCGCTAACATACTCCGGAAAAAGAATAGCGCTGTGTGCTCCGGTATGTTTGGTTTTCACTAAAAACAAGTAGAATTCATTTTTCATTATTGATACCGATGTAATATGAAAATTATGTTTACTTTTTTTATTGAATAAAAAAAGCTAGAGATGAAAATAGATTTTCATCTCTAGCTTTTTTGTTTTTTAGACTTATGGACTTTCAATAGTCTTATTTATTTTTGTCTTTTCTTTTCTTGTCTCTTGTTTTTAACATATTACGATTGACAGATCCATGGGTTTTTTTCTTGGTGACACCAGGACCTCCTAAATTGACTTTCTTATTCTTTTTACTTTTTTCTTGAAAGGCACCATCACCATCAAGATTCTTCTTTTTCATTAGGAACTTAACTACTTGTCGCTCTTTTTCTGGTTCGATTAACTTGGACGAAACTTCTACTTCAGTCGGGAATAGCTCAATTGCTAGCTCCATATTCATTAAAGCTTCAATCTCTGCTTTTGCCTCTTCCTCTCGTGGAGCAATGAAACTAATTGCTGTTCCCGTTTTATCAGCACGTCCCGTTCTACCGATACGGTGCATGTATAACTCTGGCATCGCCGGCATTTCAAAGTTAATGACATGGGTAATATTAGAAATGTCTAAACCCCTTGCCATAATATCTGTAGTAATAAGTCCTCGCAGATTCCCTTCCTGGAAGGAAGCCATCGTACTCAAACGGTAATTTTGTGATTTGTTAGAGTGAATTACTCCAAATTGATCTTCAAAATCTTCTTCAATGCGACCGTGAAGCATATCTGATATTTTCTTGTTATTTACGAAAATTAAAACACGACTCATGTCTTCGTTTTCTTGTAGTAAGTGTTTTAGTAGATTTACTTTGGTATTAAAATTAACTGCATTGTAAGCGACTTGTTTAATGTTTTCCAATGGTGTTCCAGAAGCCGAAAGAGTAACCTCTTGCGGATAATCAAAATAGTCATTTAAAATAGCATCTACTTCATCCGTCATAGTCGCAGAAAACAAGATGTTTTGACGTTTTTTAGGCATCATTGCCAAAATAGCAGTCAACTGCGTACGAAACCCTAAATTCAACATTTCGTCAAACTCATCGATAACTAGTTTTTGCATTTCTTCAAAACGAATCACATTGTCTAAGGTTAAATCCATGATTCTTCCTGGTGTTCCTACTAGTATGTCGCAACCTTGATAAATAGTTGTTTTTTGGGTATTGATGTTCACACCACCAAAAATACCTACCGTACGAACCGACATGTATTTGGTTAATTTTTCCACTTCCTCTACCACTTGAACTACAAGTTCACGGGTAGGGACAAGGATTACTATTTTCGGAGTATGTCCTGGGATAAATTTGTATAATTTTAATAAAGGTAATAAATAGGCAAATGTTTTACCAGTTCCTGTTTGTGCAATTCCCATCATATCACGACCAGACATTATAACAGAAAAAGTTTTTTCCTGAATAGGCGTAGGGGTAGTAAAACCTAAATCGTCTATTGCTTTTTGGACTGATTTTGGAAGATTAAATTGCTCGAAAGTGGTCATAAAAGGTATATTTTTTGCAAATATACGGTTTTTGAAAGTAAAGATGCTAATTGCGGTCCAAACTCGTGCAATTGCAAATGAGTCTGACTAATTTTATTATAGACTATTGATCTTTCTATTTAAAGCGGATGTCCCAGGTTAAAGTGACGTTATAGATCCAAAAGTAATTGCCTTGATCAAAAGTGATTTCTTGATGGGTTACTCCAAATTGTGCTCCCCATGCATTTTTTTTATTAGTAGATGTAAAAAAGTAGCCCACAATTAATTTCTGAGATTTCAAATCAACAATTTCATTTGCATTTCCAGTGAAATTAAATTGGTTTATCTCAGGAGAAAACCCTACTCCCAAAATTGCTCCAAAATAATTATCGGCGTCACTCCTGTATTTCCGATACGTAAAGGTTCCAGAAGAGCTGGTTCCATTTTCTCCCGGAGTAATATAGGGGCGAAAAGAGAGGTAACTGTTTCCGGTGTACCAGCCTATGGAGCCTGTATATATATTAGTGGTTGTGTCGTATTTTAGAGAACGGAATCCCAATGAGGCCTCCAGACTGTATGGTAATGATTTGTATAATTCTGCGCCATATCTTAAATCGGGAAAAAGAAAGGTATTGGCAAAACCAATATTTAAATAAGCATACATTCCTTTAGCTATTTTTGGATATAAATCAAATTCAATTTGCGTTCCATTTTCATTAAAGCGTCTGTTGAAATTAAACTTACTGATGATACTCCCGTACTTTGTTTGTCGGGTATAATTTAGCGTATAATATTGCATTGGGTCAAAAACTTCCGAATATATGTCTACGGCGGCAATAAGACCAATAGTATTTTTCCGTAATGTTTGGTTTAAATTTGCTTTAAAGCCAAGTGCATTTTCGTCTTCAGGAGTTTTATCTAATATTGATTCAATACTGTTTAAGGCTTCTAGTGGATTATTAGTACTTTTTTCGGCAGTTGCTTTTAAATAAATAAATTCCGGATCTTCTGGAAATATTTTTAATGCTTTTTTCGACAATTCTAAAGCAACAAATGGAGATTCACTCCAGGATTCATTTTTTATAGCAGCAATCCAGTTAGATTTATTTTTAGGGTCTTTATCTAAAACGTAGGCAAACTCATTCCTTGCTTTTTTATAGTCTCCATCCCAAGCGTAGGTAGTGGCGAGGAAAGTCCGGATGTCATGATAGTCAGGATACTTTGTTAAAATATTGCGGAGTGTATCCTGCGCCTGTTTCCTTTGCTGATTAAAAGCAAGATTTCGGGCAGTTTCGAAAGAGGTGTCCGGATTACCATTATAGTTTTCCTGTTGTGCTTGGATATGTAATACAAAGCAAATAGAAAGTATAAAAGTCAGTTTGATTGTTATTTTTGAAATCATTCTTTAAAGGTTTTTTTGATTTTAATGTATTCCGTATTTTTAGGATGTTTTTTTATAATACTGTCCATGATTTTTTCCGCTTGAGGAACTGCATTTGCTCGTTTGTATGCTTGCGCGAGTTTAACACTCAGTTCAGGTGGTGTGACTTCGTTTTTCAGGGCTACTTTTGCAATTGCAATTGCTTTGCTGTTTTGGTCAGACCACCAGTAAACATCCATTAAGGCTAAGTAGCTGTCCTCATAGTATGGTGTTCTTTTTATTACATTTAATAATTCAGCTTCTGCTTTTGGATAGTCGCCGTCCCATGCTAATGTTCGCGCTTTTAAAGTTCGTACATCACTATAATTAGGAACTTCATTTAGAATATAATTGCATAAAAGTCTAGCTTTTTGACGCTCCTTATTAAAGGCAAAATCGCGGGCAAGAAAAAAGAATGTCGTCGAAGGTCAATCCTTTGGTCAGTTTTTTTATTGTGGCCATTTCTTGCTCAGAAAACTGAAAAGCAGGCTGGGTATAAATGTTCAAAGACTTAGGTATAATTTTATTCTTTTTAGTCAGGTAAGCATTTAATTTTTTTGCTTCTCTTAGAGAGTCGCTAATAGTTTTTAATACTGTTTCATCATTTATTTTTTTAATGTCAAAATCAGCATTGATTTTAAACAGCTCTCCATCAGAATATAAGTAGTCTTTATAGATATAATCATTTATGCTCCCTTTGTTGCGCATTAGAGGGATTTGGTGAATATTTCTAAATTGTTGTACAGTATCTAAGCCCTGACTCATCCAGGTTGTTTTTTCCATTTTGTTTAATTTATAATTATTAATCAAAAATGAAATTAAACTGGGAGCTACATCCCAATGCGAAGAAATTGATTTGAAGCTTTGGGCTTTTTTTAGCATCGGACTGTAGATGTATAAAGGCACATGAAAGCGACATAATTTGTCTTTTTGATTTATAGGAATTAATCTATGATCTCCCGTAATTATAAATATGGTGTTTTTATACTCAGGTCTTTTGGCATAGGACTGCATAAAGTTTTTAATCGAATTATCAGTATATAAAAGACAGGCAAAAATATCTTTGAACGCTTTAATTTCTCCTCTATTTATACTTAAATTAGGATTGGCGTTTACAATACTATCTACTTTCTTTAAATACAGATTCTTTGATGGAAAATCAAAAGGTTCATGATTTGTTAAAGTCATGATGATATCTAAACGAGGCTCTTCTTTACCATTTAAGTTAGATAGGGTTTTTTTAAATATCTCTGCGTCTGGATATCCCCAAGAGAATCCGCCGGAATTTTCTTTTGTTTTGACATAGCCTGGGCCAAATTTATTTACGTCAATTACATTGTCGATTCCGTTGTATTCTAAGAAATTAATCTTTCGGTCAAAACTGGAGTCATCTCCGCTATAGTACGAAGTAGTATATTGGTTGGTCTTTAGAATACTAATCAAAGAAGTGTGTGATGGTAACGGATTAAGCTCTAAGAATCCTTTTTCGCCGTAAGGCAAAGAACCCAATAAGGAGGGAACAACGCCAAAGGTCCTTCCGGCTGTACTAATAAAGTTTTCCCAGTAAAGGGATTTGGTAATCATAGAATCTAAGAACGGTGTAAAGCCGTGATAGTCATTTTTTCCGATAAATTCACTCCCTAAACCTTCTACAATGATCATTACAATATTTGGTTTTTCTTCGTGAATTTCAAAAAAGGGACCTAGTACATCTGGGGTAGAATTAAAAGGCTGAACTAAGGGATATTCTTTTTTATAGAATAAATTTTCAGTGTTTGTTAAGCTCTTTTCATTTTGAACACGGATGATGTCACTGGTGAAAAAGTACATTTTATTTTGATAATTGGAGGCGGAAATATCAGGTATAAATAGCTTTAAACCACCTAAAAATAAAATAAGTAGAGCAGTGGTAATATAGATTCCCTTTTCAGTGGTAAATTTGATTAAGATGCCATTGATCACTAAATAGATCATTGGAAAAAGAATAAAAGGCAAGAAATAGAGGTAAGATAGAGACTCTGATGCTGTCACGGTAGTGTACATGTCATCCATGGAGTAGCCTAAGATGTCAGCACCTAAGTTGATTAGTGTAGTGAGGTTATACTTAACTAACGCAAATTGCGCAATTATAATTAAACAAAATAGTACTTTTATTAGTATTTCATTTATTGCTTTTTTGATAAATACAAAAGCTAAATATAAGGGCAAGAATAACAAACCAATCAGTAATCCTGTCCAAAAATCATTTAGTATTTTAAATAATACCGTAGTGGTAAGGTCTTGTATTTGAATTCCGCTTGCCGTTTTAGAGTAGATTTCGAAAAGGGTAATTAGCCAAAAAGTAAATATTAAGGAGAGTGTTAGATAAATATATCTAAAGCCAGTTTTAAAAGAAAATTTATTCGCTTTTTTCTCTATTTTCTCCATCTTTTGTTAATTTATTAATTGTTTGTGTGTTGCCCATTCCTTTTCTTGTCATCGCTCCCCATTTCTTCTTTTTATTGAAGTAGTAATCAATATTTCCCATTACAGCTGAATACAGAATAAAAGGATGGATGACCAAAGGCTCTGTGAAAGAAATCATAACCATTTTTAATCCTGAACCTTTTTTTTTGTATTGATGGTAGGTAAGCTCCTCAGAAATAATTGCGATTATCGAAAATAATACTGTGAATAAGTAAGCTCCTAATACAAATGCAATGGTGTAATCCCATCTGACTTTACCGAAAAAAATAAGAAATCCAAAATAGAACAGACCAATGATTTCTATTATCGGAGCCAGTCTTTCAAATAAAAACCAATAGGGATAACTTAGGAGTCCCATGGCACCATATCTCTTGTTTAAACCAATTTTTCTATGTTTTCTCAGTGTTTCTATAGTACCGCGAGTCCATCGGTTTCTTTGAGAGATAAACGTTTTATAGTTATCAGGAGCTTCAGTCCAACAAAGCGGATCTGGAATATAGGCAACTTTATATTTTGTTTTGTTTTCTTTCTCTTCCATGTACCGTCTCATACGCACAATAATTTCCATGTCTTCTCCCACAGTATGCACATCATAACCGCCCACTTCAATTGCTATCTTTTTATCAAATAATCCAAAAGCACCAGAAATCACAAGCAATCCATTTAGTCTACTCCATGCCATTCTTCCCAGTAAAAAAGCTCGTAAATATTCCAGAATCTGACCTTGCACCATCTTGTTTAGAGGTAGGTTAACGTCAAGCAATTTACCTTCTTTAATAATACAAGAATTGGCAATTCGGATTACTCCTCCGGCAGCGATAACCTTTGTATCTGTCGTTTCTAAGAAAGGTTTGATTAATTTGAGTAACGCATCTTCAATCAACAGACAATCTACATCTATACAAGCAACATATTTGTTAGAACTGATATTTAATCCCATATTTAAAGCATCAGCTTTTCCTCCATTCACCTTGTCAACAATGATTAATTTTTCAAATGCTGGATTTATTGATTTGAATATCCCGCCCCTTAGTGGTTGTGTAGGTATTTGTTCATTGATAAGGAAGTCTACTTTTACTAGATCATAGGCTTCTATAAGTTTCTCGAGGCTATCATCTTTACTACCGTCATTTACAATAATTACATCATAATTAGCATAATGACAAGATAGCAACGACCTTACATTCTCAATAATATTTAAACTCTCATTATACGCCGGGGCAATAATAGAAATTGAAGGGGAAATGTTTGAGGATAAAATTTTGTTATAGTTGACAAAGCTATTCTTTTTCATGTACCCAATACTCTCGATTACCGATATAATCCCTAGTATAATATAAGACCCTATAAGCAAAGACCCATAGAGGAAAAACAAGAAGCGAATAACAAGGATCGAATTTTGCATTTATAAAAATAATTAATTGGATTCTACGTAATTAATAATTTTAATAAATTCAGGGTCGATAGATATGTCCTTGAAAGTATTGAAATCGTCAAGACTTATTTTTTTTAAGATTTTAATCGCTGCGAATTTAATTTCGAAATTAGGATTTAAGATATTATCCACAATAAATGGCTTGTCGTCTAATTCGTAAGTGCTTTCCATCATCGTGAAAAAAGCGATTTGTTCTTCTAATTCAAGTATGTTAAAATTGTTCTTTAAGTCAAGCTTTGCTTCGATAATATCGAGGTGATTGATAACATGGATTACTTCAACCCGTACATTTACATTTGGGTGCTGTAAAAGCGCGATAAGTTCTTCTTTTACTATATATTGGTTGTAGATTTTCGCCAGTTTTAGAGAAAAAAAGACCACAGACTCGTTTGGTGATTTCAACCAGGACGATATATCTGAAATTTCCTGAGTTTTAGATAACTGTAGTACTTCAAGTAACTGGATTTGATCCCATTCTGAAATTGGTGTTTTTATTTCATTCAAAAAGTCCAGACCTTTAAAGTGAAATAAATTAACGAGATACAATTGCATTTGACTCCGCACTTCACTTTTAGGGTGATTTATATGTTCTTTAACTAAATGTTGGACTTCTGCCACTTCAAAAAGGGTAAGTTCCCTTAGTCCTTCAGCAATCAAATTCCATTTTCTGCTTTTTATTTTGGAAAGAGTATATTCTTTCAGCCCAATTTGAATGTAAAGCTTATTTATTGCTGCGGCCATTTCCCCAGAAATCTCATAGTCTAGTTTTAACATTGTACCAATTAGGATATCCTTCCTATATGCTTTGCTTGTTTCTTTTTTTAATTCTTCAATGATTACTTGTTGATCTGAACTAATTTCTTCAGTATTATCATCACCGGAATATAAATAAGTGATAACAGCAGTTTCAAATTCTTTTTCTAACTTGTTTTTTGACTTTTCATTTCTGCGTAAAGTACTTCTTAAATATTTCAAGTAGATGATGACTGTAATAACTAAGAAAAATAATATGCCTATGAAAATCCAAACCAATTCAACGATTAAATCAGATTCTTTAAAAAGTTCAATAAAATAATTAAAGGGAATCATATTAGTTAACGTAATATTCGCTTTACACGATTCATCAATTCATTGGGACTAAATGGTTTACTCATAAAATCATTAGCTCCTAATTTGAAGGCTTTAAGAACTATTTCTTCCTGGCCTGATGCTGAAAAAACAATGATGGGGGTTTTGTAGTTCAATTTATTGCGTACGTGACTAATTACTTCTAATCCACTGATAAACGGCATCATAATATCCGTTAAAATCAATTGAGGGTTGTGTTCTTCAATTAACGCTATCGTTTCTCTTCCATTTTCTGCAATTAAAAGCTCATATCCTTCTTTTTCTAATCGAAACTTAAGCAGTAACGATAACATGGAATTATCTTCAGCGAGTAAAACTTTTTTCATGTAAATTTAGTATAATACCGTTAACTCAATATGGATTAATTATTCTACTATTGTATACGTAATGGTTACCGTTTCGGTTTTTATTATTCTAAATAAGTATTGATCTTATTTATAAAACATTCAATTCAATTCAAATAATTTATTCTCAAAAACATAGAATAGATTTATTATTTATTTAATGCGAAATTAGTGTAATTTTCTTTATAAAAAACGATTAAGAGCTAAATATATAGGTGAAAGACATTCAAAATCTATTTAGATCAGAATCAAAGTGTTAAATAATGGGTTTTTAGTTTTTCTGCCATTTCAACATGAAAAACAGAGGGAAATACAGCGAAAACAGGTAGTGTACAGTGGTAGTGAATTTTACATTAAAACCCTTCAAAAACGCCCAACCCAAAGAGTGCAAAATCATATTTGACAGGATCGTTCGGGTCGATTTTTCGCAGTTTAAAGTCCAATTCAGCTACTGCTTTACCGTCGTTTTGTTTCCGGGTTAGCAATCCTAGTTTTCGGGCGACATTACCGGAATGGACGTCTAAAGGGCAGGATAGAACTGCTGGAGGAATACTCTTCCATATTCCTAAGTCAACTCCTTTACTGTCTTGGCGACACATCCACCTCAAAAACATATTAATCCTTTTTGCCGCAGAGCCATTCAAGGGATCTGACACGTGTTTTTGACTCCGATATTGGTGCGGAATCTCAAAAAATATTTTCTTAAACTCAGAGATGCTTTTTTGCATCGATGCGGGCTCTTGATGTTTGGAGAAAACAGCTTCGAGTCCGTCGTGGTTTTGGTAGATGTTTTGGAGACTTTTTATAAAACTGCTAAAATCTTGTCCGTTAAAAGTACGATGTACAAAAGTCTCGAGCCTTTGTAAATCATCGTTAGAATGTGACATTACAAAGTCAAAGGGAGCATTTCCCATCAAATCAATCATGCGATGGGAGTTTTTGATAATCATGGTACGGTTTCCCCAGGCAATTGTTGCACTTAGAAAACCCGCGATTTCAACATCTTCTTTTCGAGTAAAAAGATGCGGTATTTGTACTGGATCACTTTCAATGAAATCGAGTGTGTTGTATTGAAGTACTTTTTCGTCGAGAAAATTTTTAAGTTCTGATTTCTTCATTGTGGGAATCGGATAACATGGATTAAAACAGGTTTACTCAAATTGTGGAAAAATTACTACTGATAGCAAATAAGCTTAGCCCAGATAGAAGTGAAAATCCTTTTTATCTCGTTTTAGGACGAGGTAAAAAGATTGTAGCGCATAGCTGGAAACAGCTCCTAATTACTAATTTGGCCATCAACCATCACCAGTTTTCTGTCGGCCATATTAGCGAGTTCCTCATTATGGGTTACAATGACAAACGTTTGACCAAATTCATCTCGCAATTTGAAAAACAATTGGTGCAAGTTTTCTGCAGATGCGGTGTCAAGATTACCAGAAGGCTCATCTGCAAATATGATCGCGGGTTTATTTATCAATGCGCGGGCCACGGCTACTCGTTGTTGTTCCCCTCCAGAAAGTTCATTGGGTTTATGGTTAAGTCTATGCGATAGACCAAGAAAATCTAATAATTTCTTCGCTTCGGTTTCGGTTTCTTGTTTGGGCTTATTAGCTATAAAGGCAGGAATACATACGTTTTCTAATGCCGTAAATTCAGGTAGCAATTGATGAAATTGAAAGATAAAACCGAGATTCAAATTTCTAAATTTAGACAGGTTTTTATCATTCATAGTAAGAATGTCTTCATTATTGATGCGCAATTCTATTTCCTTTTCTACCGAAGGCTTGTCTAATGTTCCAAGGATTTGTAAAAGAGTTGTTTTACCTGCTCCAGAAGCTCCGACAATAGAAACAATTTCCCCTTGTTTAATATGCAAATCTACTCCTTTTAAAACATGGAGTTGGTCGTAATATTTGTGCAAATTTTTGGCATATATCATAAGAAGCTATTTCTGCAAAGAAACAAAGATTTAAATGAATATTAAATGGCTGACAAAATAATTTTCATGAGACAAACTATAAAATTTAGTTAATAAGAAATAAGGGAGTCTGTTTAATAGCCTAAATTTGATTTATAATGTTATCTTGGTAATAGGTATATTAGAGTTGAACTGATCATACTGTTAATTGCCTATTAGTTGAAATAAAAACGAGGTTGTTTTACCTCAAATTAAGAAATCGAATACAATGGAAAATCAAGAAGGAATAGAAGTGACTACGTTAGCAGGAGGTTGTTTTTGGTGTACAGAGGCCGTTTTTTTAGAATTAGAGGGTGTGCACTCTGTCATTTCAGGTTATATTGGCGGCAAGACGGTTGATCCAAGCTATAGGGAAATATGCAATGGAGATACGGGCCATGCAGAAGCAATCGAGATTAGTTTTGATGCTGAAAAAATTTCATTTGGCGAACTATTAGAAATATTTTTTGCCACACACGACCCGACGACACTGAACCGTCAAGGCAATGATGTAGGAACGCAGTATCGTAGTGAAGTTTTTTATCATAACGAGGAACAGAAAAAGACAGCGGAAGAATATATTGATTTAATGACGGCTGAGGATACTTTTGGGAAGCGTATTGTAACCAAGATTTCGTCAACGTCTAAATTTTATAAAGCAGAAGAGGTACATCAAAACTATTATAATGATAACAAGTCTCAAGGTTACTGCTCGTATATCATAACACCTAAAATAGACAAATTAAAGAAAGTTTATAAAGATAAACTTAAAAAATAATGGAGAAAGAGGTCAGCGAGGTGAATGCAAAGATTAAAAATAAAAATTTAGTTTTAGGTATTTTGTTTGACGGCATAGGAATGCTTTCTTTTACGGTGCCCATGGTTGGTGAGTTTTCAGATATTATTTGGGCACCTATAGCTGCTTATTTGATGACCACAATGTATAAAGGAACAGCAGGGAAAGTAGGAGGAGTGGTAACATTTCTTGAAGAAATATTTCCTTTTACGGATTTTATTCCCTCGTTTACGCTAATGTGGTTTTACAATTATGTGATAAAAAAAGGGAGTGGAAGTTAAGTTTGTTTATTCCTTAAATAGGAAACCTAGTCCCATATTTTTCAGCATTTTTTTCTCGAATGCCCAAAAGAATTTAAATTGTCCCAATAGCGCTCCGATTAATACCAAAAGTACTTGGTATAGGGGAAAAATAATAAGTAACCGAACAGGTGTGTACCAGAATCCAAAGTCTTCTTCCATAATTCCCAACCAAAAGCAAGCAGGTTTTGACAACCAGGCCGAAGTAGAACCAGTTATCGCAAAGACGATAAATATAATTACAAGTTGAAAATTGGATGTAATTTTCCAACGCTTTTTTAGTCCCTTCATTTTTATTTATAATGATTACAAATATAGTAACATTATCTTGGAGGAACATAACCAAAAAGTTTTTGTTTGTAGGTATTTTGAAAATAGACCATATAGTTATAAATTAAATAATTTACCTCATATCCATAATCAACATTTTGATCGTAATTAATGGTCATTTCGTAAAGATTTGCATTGTAGCGAAACGGCTGTATTACCCTGCTGTTCCATTCGCGAATCCACAACCGATTTTTGTTTTCTAAAAAGGACTGAGAGTTATAACCGCGCGGTAAAGACTTTGATGCTAACCATGTACTAAATCCGTTATCGATAATAATTACTTCATATTCTAATGCGTCATTAGCAATTCTTACTGTATCGTTTGGCATTGAAGGATCTAAACCATCTGCCTTTACAACAGTATTCTTGACAGAGGTACAATTTATTAACGTAGCCAAAAGAAGAAGTAGGACGTAATATATATATTTCATGAGGTACTAATTGAATTATAAAACTACAAAATTAAATTCTGTAAAGTATGTTTTAATATAATAAAAGCCTGTAATCTGTGAAAATCGGCTTTTGAAAATTATAATTTTTATTTCTTTCCAAATAAACTTCCTAAAGAATCACCTAAGCCTCCGCTATTTTTTTTAAGTGCTTCCACCGCATCAATAACATCGACTTCTCCATCGGCATTTTGATCTAAGCCAAACTTACTAACATATTTTGAAATAGTATCCATAATTCCACTACTATCGGCTTTACGGGATTTGGCTGCAATGATCTTTATAATCTCAAAGCTAGAATTGTTGGGGTCTTTTGCTTTTCGCACAAGCGAACTTGAAATTTGTGGTATTAAACGAACTGCTGGTCCTGTGGCCACTTCACTATTTAATCCAAATTTTGCTTCTAAGTTGCCCGTAAGTTGCTTCGTGATTTTTTGTACGACAGGATTGTATTCCTCCTTAGCATTGTTTACTTAGAATAAATCCGCGAATTGACTTGCGTTGCCGTCTGAAACTATTTTTTGCAGTTCAGTCAGGATCGTAGTACTAGTTTCATTTATGACTGCTTCGTTTTGATCATTTGGGATAGCATCATTTTTTCACCACTGCTTCTATTCCAAATTGTTGTGCTAATTGTATTAATTGTTCAAACATTTTGACTTTTTTGTGGTTTGAATACAATTCACAAAAAAAGGAAGGTATTAATTA
>NZ_AJXL01000014.1 GCF_000264055.1 Flavobacterium sp. ACAM 123
TAACTAAAAAAAAACAAACTCCCCACTAGAAACGTATCAATAGTTACTGTTAACGTTTTGGGTGTTTTTTTATCGTTTCCCAAGCTTCCTCCATTCCTGGAGACCAATGAATATCATCAAAAATCCAAACGGTATCATTAGTTATTGTAGGTAATAATAGATCAAAGTAGTCTAATGTGGACTGCTTCTGATGGTTACCGTCGAAATAGATTAAGGAAAAGTACTCTGTTGAAGTATTCGCTTTTTCTAAATAGTTACTAAATTCATTCACTTCAAATTCTACATTGGGTAAAGCAAATTTTTCTAATTGCTCTTGGGCAATTTTTGATGTTTCTGGACAGCCTTCAAGTGTCGTTATTTGTGCTTTTGGGTTTCCAACGGATAAGGCAACTGTTGCCAATCCTAGTGATGTTCCTATTTCTAAAATAGTGTCAGGCTGAAAATAATTACTAACACGGAACAATAATTCGTCTCGTTTCTGTGTGATCCCAGCGGTTTTGGCAATCCTGGAGATTTCTCTTTTGTTGGATTTGAATACTTTAGAACCCGCTCCAAAATCATTAACTTCAATTGTATTTTTATTTTCTAAAAGTGCCTTTCGATAGTTTTTTAAAACTTTGTATTCCGGTTTTGGCTTGCGGTCGTAAAAACATTTAGTAATCAAAGTGAATACAAAAGGGGAGTGTACGGCATGCTCATTCTTAGAGTGCCAAAGGAATTTCAGGTAAGATTTGATTTGGAATAGCATAGCAGTTATTACACGGATTTTCACGTAGGAAACGCGAAGATACAAAGGCATTTTATAATTGTGGATTTTTATAAATTAAAAACCGCAACCTATTACCTGCCATTATGATTATTTGGATTATCGGTTCAATCTTTTTCAAGGATAAAAAGTTTTGCCATTGCCTTTAAGCCGGAAGTAGAAGTAGTTCTTACAAGTTGTGGGTTTGCGTTTCATGTGTGTGTTCAGGCGCTCTTTTAATTGCGTATTCTAGTTATCGGGAGAAATTAGTGTTGTTTTTTTCTCAATTATTTAGCGCTGATAGCAATAGATACCGCGAAAATAGTTGCCGTATGCTTCCTTAATTCTAAATAGGAAAGAAATTTTACTGCTGTATAACTTTTCCCTGAAATCAATGCTTTAATAGGAACATATAAGGAAATCAGTGTGAAACCCGTAGTCAGTAGGACCATTGATAACAACGTTTTGAATATAAAATTTTTCCAGCTCGTCTGCAATTTGAAGGTCTGTTTCATTGTGTTGCAAGTGTAAGCAATTTTGTCTTTGGGTATAAACTTCGAGCGCTCATTAAATTTGCTTGAGTTGGCTAAGGTTATTTATATTGTTCTGCGGGAAGTATAAATTTAACATCACAGCCTTTTCCCAGTTCACTTTCGACCCATATTTTCCCACTGTGCTTTTTAACAAATTCTTTACAGAGAATTAAACCTAAACCGGTCCCGGTTTCACCTGATGTTCCACTTTGAGTTACTTGATATCCTACCTTGAATATTTTACTTTTGACATCTTCGTTCATACCTACACCATTGTCAGATACTGTAATTTCAATTTGTTCAGGACTTGCAATGGCTACAACAGTAATTTCACCTCCTTCATTTGTGAATTTTATTGCATTAGTGATAAGATTTCGCAAAATGGTAAGGACCATATTCTTATCGGCATAAATGACTACGTCTTCAGAATAAAAATAGTTTAACGAAATATTTTTAACAACTGCTGTCGAATTTAATAAATCATCTATTGCCTCTTTGATAGAATGGAAATTTATAAATTCCGGTTTAAAATGTAATTGACCGGTTTGTGATTTTTGCCAATTCAATAAATTATCCAATAAAACAAGGGTGCTTTTTGCTGAAGATTCGATTGCTTTTATAAAGAGTTCAGTTTGCTCAAAGTTTTCACTTTTGTATTTTTTTAATAATTGTTTTGAAAAGCCCAAAATAGTATTGAATGGACTTCTAAGATCATGAGCAATTATCGAAAAGAGTTTATCTTTAGTTAAATTAATTTCTTTGATTTCTTTTCCTTTTTCTATCAAGCCTAATTCAGCTTCTTTCCTTGAAGTTATATCTATAAAAGTACACACAACTTGTTGAACTGATTTATTTACTATTTTCTGTGGCATAGCATCAACTAGTAGCCAAACATTGTCTTTGGAGACGGGGCGGTAAACTCCCATGATTACACCGCAAACAGGTTTGCAAGTAGCAAGTACCATAGGGACAGGGTGCGTGTTTCCGGGAAAAGGGGAGCCGTCTTCATGAATTACTTTCCATTCAGGGTCGAATGATGTTTTACCAACAAGTTGATCTTCAGTTAAACCAAGCAATTCTAGCGCTGCAGGGTTACTCAGCAATATTTCTGCTTTGGGTCCTTGTAATAACACACCAACACGCATATTAAATACCATTTGTCTGAATTTTTCCTCACTTCCTACCATTTTTTGATTAACTTTTTTTATTTCTAGAACCGGGAAATTACTCCTTCTAATTCCTTTGTGCTATTATTTCGCCCGTATTTAAATTTATTTGCGCGGCTCTTTTAAATTAGCGGCAAGGCGAGTATTGCTTAACGATGCACCGATATTACTATTTTTATTCCTAAAAATCAAAATAATCGATTGTTTCAGGTTCATTTTCTTTTTTGTGAAAAAGGAAACCCCAATACTTTCATGCAGTGCTGCTAAAAGTGCTGGGGCTTATTTTTATAAGGAATGTCTTTTTATTCCCCCTTGGGGTTTGTGTGGTTATCCCTCTATCTTAGCTGAAAGTTCAAACCAGCGCTCTTCTCGGTCTTCAATTTTATTATTGATGTTTTCGAGTTCTTTTGCTTTTTTTGAAATGTCATTATCTGGTACTTTTCCGTCTGTGAATAATTGCTCAATTGCAATTTTTTGAACTTCAAAATCCTTGATTTCTTTTTCTATTTTTTGATATTCTTTTTGCTCGTTGAAAGTTAAGTTTCCGGTTGGGTTGTTTTGCTTCCAGTCTTTCTTCTCTGCTTTGTTTTCTTCTTTCTGAGCCACATCCGTACTGTCTTCGTAGGCTCTAAAATCAGAATAGTTTCCGGGGAAATTTTCAACCTCGCCATTTCCTCTAAAAATGAACAAGTGATCTACAATCTTATCCATGAAATATCTATCGTGAGAAACCACAAGTAAGCAACCTGGGTAGTCTAAAAGGAAGCTTTCTAAAACGTTCAAGGTAACAATATCAAGATCGTTCGTTGGCTCATCTAGAATCAAGAAATTAGGGTTCTGAATCAAAACCGTACACAAGTACAAACGTTTTAATTCTCCACCGCTCAATCGATCCACAAAATCATATTGCTTTTTCGCATCAAAAAGAAAACGCTCCAGCAATTGAGATGCTGAAATCATTTTTCCTTTCATTAACGGAATAAATTCTCCGTATTCTTTGATGACATCAATCACCCGTTGTCCCGGTTTAGGATTAATTCCGCTCTGGGTATAATAGCCTAATTTGATTGTTTCACCAATTACCACTTTTCCTCCATCAAGCGGAAGTGCACCAGTCAATAAATTCAAAAAGGTTGATTTTCCTGTCCCATTTTTTCCAATGATTCCAATACGTTCTCCCGGCTGAAAATCGTAACTGAAATTGTCCATAATTACATGGTCCTTGAATTTCTTGGAGATTTTGTGAAGCTCGATAATCTTGCTTCCCATACGTTCCATGTTGATCTCCAATTCTACTTTATTTTCCTTGCGACGGCTTTGTGCTTTGTCTTTAATTTCGTAAAAATCTTCCTGACGCGATTTGGATTTTGTCGTTCTCGCTTTCGGTTGACGTCGCATCCATTCTAATTCTTTTACAAACAGATTTTGAGCCTTGTCCACACTTGAATTTTCGGAAGCAATGCGTTCTTCTTTTTTCTCTAAATAGTAGGAGTAGTTTCCTTTGTAGGAATATAATTTACCATTATCCAGTTCGATAATTTCGTTACAAACGCGTTCTAAGAAGAAACGGTCGTGCGTCACCATAAACAAGGTAATGTTTTCTTTGGCAAAATAAGCTTCTAGCCATTCGATCATCTCTAAATCCAGGTGATTCGTAGGTTCATCCAGAATCAATAAATCAGGGCGGTTAATTAAAATAATCGCCAGAGACAAACGTTTTTGCTGTCCACCTGAGAGATTTTTCACTTTCAGTTTGAAATCTTCCAACTTCAGTTTGAATAAAATTTGTCTGTATTGCGTTTCGAAATCCCAAGCGTTGTGTCGGTCCATTCCGTCAAAAGCTTTTTGATAGGTTTCTTCGTCTTCTGGGTGTTCTAATGCTTTTTCGTAAGCTTTAATCACCTTCAAAATCTCATTATCCGAAGCGAAAATGCTTTCTTCGATGGTCAGTTCGTCCTGCAGGTTATTGTTTTGAGACAAGAAAGCCATTTTGATTCCTTTTCTCAAAACTACGTTTCCAGTATCCGATTCATCTAGCCCATTAATGATACTCATTATGGTCGTTTTTCCAGAGCCATTTTTAGCTATGAAGGCAATTTTTTGGTCTTTGCTAATTCCGAAAGAGATGTTTTCAAAAAGCGTTCTCTCTCCGTAAGATTTCGAGATATTTTCAACAGATAAGTAATTCATGCGTGTAACTAGATATATTTGTTATGATTACGCAGTTTTTTAGTAGGCAAGCGCTAATTAAAGGTCTAATTATCAGTTGCCAAAAAAAACCACTGGGCAAAGGTAGTTTATTATTTTTAGCTTAAAATTTTTTGGAAAGAAGAACTTTCTCGAATTGAGGCAGTTTAATTAGTCTTCGGTGATTAACAGATGGAATATCTGACGCGTTCGCTGCATTGATACTCATTTCTATAGGCTGTGCAGTTGATTTCCTACTTATTTTATTTTTATCTCTTTAGATTTAATTCCTCGAAGGGTAGCCCGGATTTTTCACACAGACTAAAAATAAAATTTGCTGTAAATACCTTGAAGTGCTACGCTAAGGTTGTTTATTGGTAAGGCTATCGTTTTGGTATTTAAAGTAATTTAAGCAAAGCAAGTACAATTCCTACTATACCACCTACAACGGCGCCGTTCAATCGGATGTATTGTAAATCGTTGCCTACTTTGTCTTCAATTTGCTCCACCAGTTCTTTGTTGTTTAGTTTCATCATGCTGCTGCGAACCATATTCCCGATTTCACTGTGGAATTTTACCAGTAGTTCTGAAATGGTTTCCCTGATCCAATGGTTGATTTTCTTTTGGGCCGCTGCGTCGTCTCGCAAATCGGATAGCATGCGATTAAGATTGGAAATCAAGAACTGCATCAGCGGTGTCTCATTGTTTTGGAGTTGCGCTGTTATGGTTTCTTTGGAGCGAATCAATAGATCATGTATGACTTTCTCTCCTTCCACATGCTGTATCACACGTTCTTTTAGATTCTGTATTATATTAATTGACTTTTCTTCGCCGGACGTTAATTGTCGCGCAAAATCAAGAACCCACACGTCAAACTTAGTGCGAATTGGGTGATTAGGGTCTGACTTGGCCTCTGACATCAACTCTTCTGCCTTGCTCAGCAGGTCGTCAGCGATAAGGTTTAAATCGATTCCACCACTTTTCTCAGCAAAAAATAAGACTGTTTTTTTTAAAAAACCTTTGTTAGCATATTCTTCGGCTACAATTTCAAGCTTGGCAAGTAGCAGCGTTTTTACCTCGGAATTAGTAAGAGCGGCGGTGCTTTCCTCAATAACCAGTTCCCACAGTTGGTGATGGTCTCCATTTTTGATGGCTTTCTCCAACCAAGTTCCCAAAGGGGAAGCCAAGTCTATACTGGCAATCTGCTCTCTTAATATTTTTTGCAAGGCGTCCGCAAATTTTGGATTGTCCAATTCGTTTGCGAATTTTAAAACTATATTTTGAATTAAACTAAGCGCATTTTTTTGGTTTTTGGGTTGTTGGATGAAATCCAAAATAGTTTTGGCTAAGTCCACTTCGTTTAATTTTTCGGCAATAACGTTTGGCGATAGCCATTTATTAGTTACTAGATCGACTATACCTTCGGTTAGTTTTTCTCGGTTTTTAGCGATAATGTGCGTATGCTTGCGGACAAAAGGAATTGGAATTTCATGAAATAGTGCGCTTACTGCAAACCAGTCAGCAAATCCACCAATGGTAGCCGCCTCAAAACCTGCCGTGACAATTTTCCAACCGTGATTAGTTAGAATATCCATGCGAAGCAATACTTCAAAAAACACTAGGCCTGCGAAGGCGACTAGTAAAGAGATCGATCCGAGGTTATTTTTCATGGGTTTTATTAGTTTGAAAATAAGTTTTAACAAGTAGAAATGTAAGTAATTATTGTTGAATATTGTTCGCAGAAGCGATTTTTTTGATAAAAAAGAGGGGTAATAACTTAAATATGTAAAAATATTTTTTATTGCGACAAGAGTTTTTTGTTTGTAAAGAGGAAAGACTCGTATTTGGATTATATGCCTAGATAATCGGACAAATAAGGACTTAGGTCTACTTGATGTAATTGTTGTGGTACAACTATAAATGGTTTTCTTATAAAATTTTCATTGGTTAGATAATATTGCAAACCATTTTGGGTAGTAATACCTTCAATTTGATGAAACGGAAGTGCTATTTTAATTTTTCGCTTATTGCCGGAAAAGAAGTCCGAACGGTCGTAATCATAAAAAAGATAAACAAAAGGAGACAGCAATTTAGTGTAGCCGCTGAGGACAAGCAGTTTTTTGTCGTTCACAATTGTAGCCGAAGTAATCAACCCTTTTACGTTGAAAGTGTTTTTCAGTTGGGCACTATAATTACCAGGCGTTTTAGGGATGGTATATACTGACGTTCTTTTTTGTCTCCATTGTTTCGTAAATAAGTAGATGCTATCATCGACAACAACAAAGGCTTCGCAATCAAAATTAGTTTTGTTGGAGTTCACTTTCGTAAAGTCAGTCTGGTTTGAATACGAGAAGGAAATAGTGTCAATTTTATGAGTTTTCCTATCGATTGATCTTTTTTCAATCCTTAAAATATGCAGGTCTTTTCTGTTTCCCGAAGCATTATTTCCAAAATCGCCAATATAAAAATAGCTGCTGTCTTGTGAAATTTCTTCCCAGTCTTTGTTAGTTACTTTTTTAAGAGCTATTTTCTTTTGAACGACTCCGCTCGTATCCACGCCATAAATCGTAGTGTCCGTATCATCATTCGTCGTCCATAACAGATTATCGTTCAATAGAAGGCCAGATGTTTCGTTCAGAAGGGCTGGTAATTGTATCGAGTACTTCGGTTTTACTTTTGCCCTGCGATACGTACAACTGCCATTATTTATAGTTGCGGACGGATTGAAGTTTTTCGACAAAGGATCAGTACACCCCGAAATTTGGGCATGCATCTGGCTGATAAAAAGAAGAAATGCTAATGAAAATACTTTTTTCAATGAGTCGGAATAGATTGATAATTTATATTTCTCAAAAGTAATCGATTCTGATTAAAAACAAACAATCGTTAGATTTGGGATGTAGTGGCAGTGTTAAATTATTTTCATTGTATTTAAACACTGTTTTTTTTTCATTCATTTAGTAAGCTAATGCAACTCCGTCATTTGATATGTTCCTGATTTCAGCTATTTTTTGTAATATTGATGCTTAGAAAAAATGGCGGTAATTGCTACTTCTCCAGTGGTTGTTTTGGGACGTCCTTTTAAAAATAAAAAAGCAGTTCTCAACCAGGCAATAATAATGTTTGATGAAGAGATGTTGAGCAACAAATTGATGAAAAAACAGAAGTAGTATGAAAAAAATTATAATAGCGGCACTTTTAACAGTGACTCTTTCGGGTTTCTCACAGCAAAAAGGCAAAGCGGAAGCAAAAGCTTTTTTGACAAAAGACAGAACGGTTACCGTTTATACCTCGGCAAGTAGTACAGATTTGAGATTGACAAAAACAGATGCCAACTTACGATTCACAGATTTAAAGCAGCCTTTGGAGACTCAAATATGTGTGTTTGTTAATCCTGGAAAAACGTTTCAAACTTATTTGGGCATTGGCGGCGCTATAACGGACGCAAGTGCTACTGTTTTTGCAAAATTAACCGAAGAAAGTCAACAAGAATTCCTAGACGCTTATTATGATCAAGAAAAAGGAATTGGATACTCTATAATTAGAACGACTATTCACAGCTGTGATTTTAGCCCAGAAAGTTATACTTATATTGATGAAGGAGATACAGCCTTGAAAACGTTTAATATTGATCATGATAAGGAATTTAGGATTCCATTGATCAAAAAAGCAATTGCAGCTGCAGGCGGAAAAGCAACTTTATATGTGAGTCCTTGGAGCCCACCAGCTTTCATGAAGAATACCAAGAACATGCTGAATGGAGGTAGATTATTACCTGAATTCTATCAGGCATGGGCGAATTATTATGTGAAATTTATCAATAGTTATGAAAAAGAAGAGATTCCTGTTTGGGGTTTAACGGTTCAAAATGAACCAATGGCAAAACAGACTTGGGAATCATGTATTTACACGGCAGAGGAAGAACGTGATTTTGTAAAAAAATATTTAGGCCCAACATTGAAAAAGGCAGAACTTGGAGATAAAAAAATTACCGTTTGGGATCATAATAGAGATTTGCTATCTCAGAGAGCAAGTACGATTCTGGACGACCCGGAAGCGAGTAAATATGTTTGGGGAATCGGATTTCATTGGTATGAAAGCTGGAGTGGAGGGGATCCAATGTTTGAAAATGTTGGGAAAGTACACGAAATGTACCCTGATAAAAACTTGCTTTTTACCGAAGGATGTGTAGAGAAATTTGATTATTCCAAATTGCAACTGTGGGCAAACGGGGAGCGTTATGGGAAATCCATGATTCACGATTTTAATAATGGAACTGTGGGATGGACGGATTGGAATATTCTTTTGGATGAAAATGGCGGGCCTAATCACGTAGGGAATTTTTGTTTTTCACCAATACATGGAGATACGAGAACCGGCGCATTAATTTACACGCCTTCGTATTATTATATTGGTCATTTTTCTAAATTTATTGGTAAAAATGCCAAAAGAATTAGCAGTTTATCAAGCAGAAGTCAGTTGTTGACAACCTCTTTTTTAAATCAAGATAGTAAAGTAGTTACGGTGGTTATGAATCAAACTGATGCAACAATAAAATATAATTTATGTATTGGAACAAAAGCGACTGAAGTTGTTATTTTGCCTCACGCAATCCAAACATTAGTGTACTAACTGGCTTTTTTGGGCATATATTTCTCAGTTAACTGCTTTTTTTTTGGTAGATGTGTCGACTAGTATTTGTGTGTAATATTTAGAGACGGGCGTTGTCTTTCTACAAGCCAAAAATAGAATAAAAAACGGCATCCTAAAAAACTCAAAAAATATATCTTGAAACTATCTGTGGTTATTCTGAATTACAATGTGCGCTATTTCTTAGAACTATGCGTTTTAAGTGTGCAAAGCGCTTTAGAACAAATTGATGGCGAAATAATCGTCGTCGATAATAATTCGCAAGATGATAGTTGCGAAATGTTGAAGAAATGTTTTCCAAATGTAAAACTGATTGAAAACAAAGAGAATTCCGGTTTCCCGAAAGGGAATAATACAGGTGTTACCGCTGCTAAGGGCGAATACATTTGTATCCTAAATCCAGATACCGTTGTAGCTGAGGATACTTTTATAAAAGTTTTGGCTTTCGCCGAAAGGCAAAAAGACTTAGGAATTGTGGGGGTAAAACTCATTGACGGTGCAGGGAATTTTCTACCTGAAAGTAAAAGAGGAGTTCCCACGCCTTTTGTTGCCTTTACAAAAATGTTTGGGCTGTATAAGCTATTTCCAAAAGTGAAAGTACTGGGAAAATACTATGCGCAAAAGCTATCAGAAAATGAAACGGGTAAAGTTGATATTTTGGTTGGTGCTTTTATGCTAATGAAAAGGGATTTATATCGAGAATTAGGTGGATTTGATGAAAACTGTTTCATGTATTCAGACGACATAGATTTGTCCTATAGAATGCTACTCAAAGGAAGATCGAACTACTATTATCACGAAACAACAGTGATTCATTATAAAGGGGAAAGCACCATTAAGGATGGCGTTTATATGAAAAGGTTTCAGGAGGCGATGCAGTTTTTTTATAAAAAGCACTTCAAGGTTTCGATGTTTTTTTGGCTTTTTATGAAAATAGGAATCCTGTTTTTTTCTTTTGTTAAAATGTTTCAAGGTCAAGCCAAAGAAAAAAAATCAGTTCAGTCCTATATTTTCTATTCTTCTAACGACGAGTTGATTAGCAAAATGGAGTTGAAACTTCAAAAAAAAGTATTTTTTCACGATTTGAAGACAGAAAAAATGGTAATTTCGTCAAAGATTTTATCGGAAGCGAAGACAGAAATATTGCTGAATAGTAATGATCTTTCTTTTAAAGAAATTATAAATTTCATAAAGTCAACTGAAAACAGGGGGTCAACCTTTAAAGTATTACCTAAAAACACTTCTTTTTTTATTGGTAGTGACAACTCTAATGAAAGAGGAGTGATTATAAAAACAGAATGATAAATTGCATTAAATGTAATTTATATATAAAATATTTAGTAATTTCGCAAACGAAAAACATAAACACCTTCGTAGGTTAACAATATGGCAAAATTTGAATTAAAACTTCCAAAAATGGGAGAAAGCGTCGCAGAAGCAACCATTACAAATTGGTTAAAAGAGGTTGGTGACAAAATTGAAGCGGATGAAGCGGTACTCGAAATTGCAACTGACAAAGTTGACAGTGAGGTGCCTAGTGAAGTTTCAGGTATTTTGGTTGAACGATTATTTGGTAAGGATGATTTAGTTCAAGTGGGGCAAACCATTGCTATTATTGAAACTGAAGGTGGTGAAATGGTTTCAGTTGTGAAAGAAGCTGCAACACCTGAGGCTGTTGCCGAAGTAACAAAAACGGTTGATGCCGCTAAAGATAGTGTTGCGACACCAGCTGATTTTTCAGATTCGGATAAATTCTATTCTCCGTTGGTAAAAAATATTGCTTCAGCAGAGGGTGTTTCTGTTGCTGAATTAGAACAGGTTAACGGGACAGGGAAAGACGGAAGAGTTACTAAAAATGATATACTAGAATACGTTAAAAATAGAGGAAGTCAAGTTGCCGCTCCTTCAAAAACGGTTGAAGCTCCAATAGCTGAGCCAGCACCGGTGGCAAAAGTACCAACAGCACAAAAAGTGGCACCGATATCAGTAAATGGTGGTGATGAGATTATTGAAATGGACAGGATGCGTAAGCTAATTTCTGGTTATATGGTAGCTTCAGTGCAAACTTCGGCACACGTTCAGTCCTTTATTGAGGTAGATGTGACTAACATTGTGAAATGGAGAGAGAAAAACAAAAATGCCTTTGAAAAGAGAGAAGGGGAGAAGTTAACGTACACACCAATATTCATGGAAGCGGTGGCCAAAGCATTGAAAGATTTTCCAGGTTTAAATATTTCTGTAGACGGTGATTATATTATCAAAAAGAAAAATATTAATTTGGGTATGGCAGCATCATTGCCTAACGGTAATTTAATTGTTCCTGTCATTAAAAATGCAGACCAACTAAACTTGGTTGGGATGGCGAAAGCCGTAAATGATCTTGGTGGACGTGCTAAAGCAGGAAAATTGAAACCGGATGACACGCAAGGTGGTACATACACCGTTACGAATGTAGGGACGTTTGGAAGTGTTTTTGGAACACCTATTTTGAATCAACCGCAAGTTGGAATTTTAGCTCTTGGAGCAATTAGAAAAGTACCAGCAGTAATAGAAACACCAGAGGGTGATTTTATTGGAATTCGTCAAAAAATGTTCCTTTCTCATAGTTACGACCATCGTGTTGTAGATGGAGCGCTAGGAGGCGGTTTTGTAAAACGAGTTGCGGAATACTTAGAAGCATTTGATGTGAATAGAGATTTGTAGTATTGAAATAAACACATGAAAAAACCCAACAAATTTTTTAAATTTGTTGGGTTTTGTTTTTTATAAAACGGTTGTCGTATCACAAAGCTTTGTCTTTTTGGACGAAATTAATGCCTGATAATTGGTGAAATTCAGGTATAAAATTTACATTTGTATGATAATAAAAATAAAATAATGGAACTTAAACTTAATAAACCGATCTGCTTTTTTGACCTAGAAACCACTGGAATTGATGTTGGAAAAGACAGAATTGTAGAAATATCAATATTTAAAGTTTTTCCAAACGGAAACAAAGAAAGTAAAACCTGGTTAGTAAATCCCACTATTCCAATTCCGGCACAAACAACTGCCGTACATGGAATCACAGATGAAAAAGTGGCAAATGAACCTACTTTTAACGAGTTGGCCTCACAGGTTCACACGATGATAAAAGACTGTGATTTAGCTGGATTTAACTCGGATCGTTTTGATATTCCTTTGTTGGCAGAAGAATTACTTCGTGCAGGAGTCGATTTTGATATGAAAAATAGTGTTTCAGTTGATGTTCAGACGATTTTTCATAAAAAAGAAGAACGAACGTTAAGTGCTGCTTTAAAATTCTATTGTGGAGAAAGTTTAGAAAATGCGCATTCAGCGGAAGCAGATACTATGGCGACCTATGAAATATTGAAAGCACAATTAGAACGTTATCCGGATTTACAAAACGACATGAAATCATTATCGGAATTTTCTACAAGAAAGAAAATTGCTGATTTTGCTGGAATGATTGCGTTTGATAAGGAGAATAATGAAATTTTTGCTTTTGGGAAACACAAAGGGGTAAAAGTCGATAAAATTTTAGAAACAGAACCGGGATATTTTAGTTGGATACAAAATGCAGATTTTCCTTTGTATACTAAAAAAGTATTAACCGCGATTAAACTTAGGAAGTTAAATACTAAAAATTAGTACTTAGTCTCAAGTAAATAGTCCTTAGCGTATTGAATCGCTAAAAACTAGGACGAGGTACCAAGGAACTAAAAACTAAGGACTAAAAATTAAAAAATGAAAATAATCTGTATTGGTAGAAATTATGTTAACCACATAGAAGAGTTACAAAACGAGCGGCCTACTGAACCTGTTATTTTTATGAAACCCGATTCGGCGATTTTATTAAAGCAACATCCCTTCGTAATTCCTGAATTTTCGGAAGATATCCATCACGAAATAGAAATTATCGTCAAAATTAGTAAGGTGGGAAAATACATAGAATCTAAGTTTGCTCATAAATACTATGACGAAATTAGTGTAGGTATTGATTTTACTGCTAGGGACTTGCAAGCGAAGCTAAAAGCTAAGGGATTACCTTGGGAAAAAGCTAAGGCATTTGATGGTTCGGCAGTAATTGGAGATTTTTTGCAAAAAGAGCAATTTAGTTCGTTAGAAAATCTTACATTTGAGTTAACCAATAATGGTAAAACGGTTCAAATCAGTGATTCCAGCTATATGTTGTGGAAAATTGATGAGCTTATTTCCTATGTATCTCAGTTTTTCACATTGAAAATAGGAGACATTATTTTTACGGGAACGCCTGAAGGGGTTGCTGCCGTCAAAGCAGATGATGTATTGGAGGGATTTTTAGAGGGACAAAAACTATTCAGAATACAAGTAAAATAATGGCTTTAAACTACAACCTTGCGAAAGTATATGCGCTTTCAGATAATGACCCGGAATTTGTAAATGAAATTCTAACGTTGTTCGTTACGGAAGTTCCAGAGGATTTGATGCAAATCAAAGAAGGAATTAAAAAGAAAGACCACAAGCATGCCTATGCTTATGCGCACAAGATAAAACCAACCTTAGACTTGCTTGGGTTGAATGTTGCTTTTGAAGAAATCCTTCAGGTGGAGGCATGGACGAAAGTGGAAGGAAAAAGAAAAGATATCGATCATACTTTCAAGAGCATTAAGTCTCAGGTTAAAGATGCGATCAAAGAAATAAAAAAGGATTTTGATTTGTAAAGCACTATTAATCCTTATTTTTAGACACTAAAATTCAACACTCAAGCCATTTGAATGTTGAATTTTAGTGTTTAAAGTAAATACTAAATCTATAATCAGAAAAATGAAAGCAACCATAGTTACTATAGGGGATGAAATTTTAATTGGACAAATTATTGATACAAATTCGGCTTTTATAGCTAAGTCGTTAGATAAAATTGGAGTTGAAATTAGTGAAATGATATCGATTAGCGACGACAAAAAACACATTTTACAGACGTTTTCAACCCTTCAAAATACGGTAGATTTAGTAATTATTACTGGTGGTCTTGGGCCTACGAAAGATGATGTTACTAAAAAGACTTTTTGCGATTATTTTGAAGATGAATTGGTTGTGAATCAATTAGTTTTGGATCATGTTACAGAACTTATAGAAGGAATCTATAAGCGTACTATTACTCAGATAAATAAAGACCAGGCGCTCGTTCCTTCAAAATGCACAGTGCTACATAATGCTGTGGGAACTGCACCGGGAATGTGGATGAAAAAAGAAGAGACTGTCTTTATTTCGCTTCCGGGAGTTCCTTATGAAATGAAGTATCTGGTCGAAAGTGAAATAATACCCAAAGTGGTACGAGAATACAGTCGTCCTTATATAATACATAAAACAATTCTGACCTACGGGCAAGGGGAGAGCTTAATTTCAGAACGAATTCAAGACTGGGAAAACAGCCTTCCGGAATTTATAAAGTTGGCTTATTTACCGAGTCCGGGAAAAGTTCGATTGCGTCTTTCGGCGAGAGGTACGAATAAAGAAGTTTTAGAAAGTGCGTTAGATCAATATGTCAGAACTTTAGATTTGATTATTAATGATATAATTGTTGGTTTTGAAGAGGACGAAACTATCGAGTTCCAGGTGGGTAAAATGTTAAAACAACAATGCAAAACACTGGCTACCGCCGAAAGTTGCACCGGAGGTAAAATTGCTGCGCTATTAACTTCAATACCTGGGGCTTCAGAGTATTTTAGAGGAAGTGTCGTTTCGTACGCCACAGAAGCTAAAATAGACATTTTAGGGGTTCCTGAGAGCGTAATAAAGGAGTTTTCTGTGGTAAGTGCAGCAGTGGCCTCGGCGATGGCTTTAAGGGTAAAACAAATTATGAAGACGGATTATGCTATTGCAACAACCGGAAACGCAGGTCCGACAAAAGGCGATGAAAACGCTGAAATTGGAACTGTTTTTATCGCTTTGGCTACTCCGGACGAAGTTATTGTAGAAAAATATAATTTTGGCCAACCCCGTGATAAAGTGATAGATAGCGCGGTGATTAAAAGTTTAGAAATATTGAAGAAAGAAATTTTTAAAATTGTGCTATAATTTTATTGGTTTATAGGTTTATTTTTCTTTTCTTTGCACCCTGATTTTGAATAACGATAAAAGATAAGCATAATGTCAAGAGTTTGTGTACTTACAGGTAAAAAAGCGATGGTAGGAAATAACGTTTCTCGCGCTATGAATAAGACTAAGAGAAAGTTTTCTGTTAACTTAGTGAAAAAGCGTTTTTATCTTCCAGAGGAAGATAGATGGATTGCTCTAAGAGTAGCTGCATCTACGGTAAAAACAATTAATAAAAATGGAATTGCTGCAGTTTTGAAGAAAGCTCAAGCGCAAGGATTTATTAAATAATCTTTAATTTCTAAAAAAAAATAGCAAGATGGCAAAGAAAGGTAATAGAATCCAGGTAATTTTAGAATGTACGGAACACAAAACATCAGGTGTTGCAGGAACTTCAAGATACATCACAACGAAGAACAAAAAAAATACTCCAGACAGATTAGAGATTAAGAAATTTAATCCAGTCTTGAAACGTGTAACTGTTCACAAAGAAATTAAATAATAATTACAGGTTTTAATTAAATCTCAAATGTTCGCGTTTAGAGATTTCATTTAAATTTAAATACACATTTGAATCATGGCAAAGAAAACAGTAGCATCGTTACAAACATCTTCTAAGAGATTATCAAAAGCCATCAAGATGGTGAAATCTCCAAAAACAGGGGCTTATACATTCGTAGAGTCTATAATGGCACCTGAGTTAGTTGAAGAGTTCTTGAAAAAGAACTAATTAAGAAAAGCATTATATAGAAAAGCTACTTTCATTCGGAAGTAGCTTTTTTATTTTATATCTTTACCGTTGTGAAGAAGGTATTAGTTCACTGTGTCTAATGCTTCATTCCTAACACTGCTACTACAATGAGTTTTTTCAAAAAAATATTTTCATCGGAAAAAAAAGAGACCCTAGATAAAGGTCTTGAAAAATCAAAAACAACTTTCTTTTCTAAGTTAGGTAAGGCTGTTGCAGGAAAGTCTAAAGTTGATGATGCCGTTTTAGATAATTTAGAGGAAATTCTTGTTGCTTCTGATGTTGGGGTTAATACGACTCTTAAAATTATTACCCGCATTGAAAATCGTGTTGCTGCTGACAAATATCTCGGTATTGAAGAGCTCAATAAAATTCTTCAAGAAGAAATTTCAGCGTTGCTGTCTGAAACCAATACGGGTGCAGGTGAAGCGACAGAATTTGTAATTCCAAAAGATAAAAAACCATATGTTATCATGGTGGTGGGTGTAAATGGTGTTGGTAAAACAACTACCATCGGAAAGCTTGCATTCCAATTTAAAAAAGCGGGTTATAAAGTGGTTTTAGGTGCTGGAGATACTTTTCGCGCCGCCGCAATAGATCAGTTACAAATTTGGGCTGATAGAGTAGGTGTTCCTATCGTTAGACAAAACATGGGATCTGATCCCGCTTCTGTTGCATTTGATACCTTACAATCAGCCGTTGCTCAAGATGCCGATATCGTAATTATTGATACCGCAGGACGTTTGCACAACAAGATCAATTTGATGAATGAGTTGACAAAAGTAAAACGGGTAATGCAAAAAGTTATTTCTGACGCTCCTCACGATGTTTTATTAGTTTTGGATGGTTCAACTGGTCAAAACGCTTTTGAGCAAGCCAAGCAGTTTACAGCTGCCACGGAAGTGACTTCTCTTGCTGTAACTAAATTAGACGGTACTGCAAAAGGTGGTGTTGTCATTGGAATATCAGATCAGTTTAAAATTCCCGTAAAATATATTGGTGTCGGCGAAGGAATCGAAGACTTGCAAGTCTTCAATAAACACGAATTTGTGGATTCGTTCTTTAAATAAATTGCTTTATGAATTTCTCTGCTATTAAGAACTTAAGTCCACTCTCCTTGTATGTGGTCAGTGTTATTTGCTTTGTTGTTGCGAATGTTATTAGAGATGATAGCGTTGTGTTCTATTACCTGTTATTGTTGTTGGGTTTGGGTTTATTTGTACTAGGGCTGACCAGCAAAAGAAGAACTAAATAATTAGCTCTTATTTCTAGAGGTTACCAATAAGTACCCAGAGCATTTTATCAAAATCGGATAGTATAAGATTTACCGTATCAGCGACATCACCCATTCTTATCACGACCATATTTTTATACCAAACGAATTTAAGTTTTAGGCCAAAGCGTTTTGATTACATCGGAATTACTTGAAATAATATAAATTTTATGGTCATTTTTCCCCAAGTCCCTATCCTTGTAATGATGTGCTTACTTAATGACATGTACTGAAAATTGCAATTGTGATTGCGGTAAATAGTAGCGAATTTTACTTGTTCGTCGATCTATGCCAGAGTTCCGATTATCTACCTTATATCGGCTGCTTAATGGCGTTATAGCACTATCATTTACCATATCGGTGATGTGTGATGTGATTGTCAGCAATTGTTTATTGGTAATCAAGTTTTCTTTTTTCAAAGGTCGGTTGGTCCATCTTGTACCTATATAGGCTGAAACTTTAGAATTGATGTTCAAAAACACTTCTTGTTCTCCAATTCCGTTTATGGTAGCCATAGTTGTTTTACCCATAGTAAACCAATATCCACTAGTTGTTACTGAGTGTCCATTATTATACTGCTCCATCTAAACTTTCCTGTTAATAAGGTTAGCGAGGTTTGGCAGTGTTTCAGTTCTATGTTATGTAAAAGAAGTAGAGCCTTACTTTATTATTAATTTAAACTGATGGGAGATGATCTTTATCACAAAGGTACTGTCGAATGAGAGAAGTTATCGCTTTCGCGAAGTGCAGGGTTTAGTTCTGTTTTTCTGTACTATACCGAAAGTGTACTTACAGCAGCAAAGGGCATGTAATACATTTTTAGTATCTCGCATTTTTTAATGATACTTTGTCTAAATACATATAAAATAGTTGAATGTGTTTTGCTATTTTTGTTTTCTTTGAGTTTAATAAGGTTAGCTTTGTGGTATAATAAGAATGAACTTATTTATCCAAAACTCCTAGCCCTGATTGCAATGGAAATCCTTTTTGTTTTTGAAATAAAACAAAAAGATTGTAGTGAAAGGCGGGGTAATGCTCCAAAAAAATAAACAAATAATTATATGAAAAATACATTTAGAATATTACTGCTTTCTTTATTTTTTGTGGGCTGTCAGCAAAAAATCGAACCTGCTGATGTTACAAAATTAAACGGCTATTGGGAAATAGAAAAAGTAGTGTTTGATAAAGGCGAAGACAAGGATTATAGCATTAATGTAAGTTATGATTATTTTGAGATTACCAAGAATAATAAGGGGATTCGGAAGAAAGTAATGCCACAGTTAGATGGTAGTTTTATAGTGAATGATGCATTTGAGAATGTAGCGGTTCGCTTTAAAGATGATAAAGCATTCTTGGATTACTCCACTCCTTATGCAAAATGGAGTGAAGAGCTACTGGCTCTTTCAGATACCGAGTTGGTGGTGATAAATGAAGAGAAAAACGAATATCATTATAAGAAAACAGGAGCAATAAATTTAACAGGTGATGGCGAAAAGACTAAATAATCAAAGTACAGTAGGGGATGTTTTAAAGCAAATTATCCAAGTCAATAAACTCCAGCCTGGGATGGACCAGATAGATGTTAAGGATGCCTGGAGCAGCTTGATGGGCAATGGGGTAAACAGTTATACTAAAAATGTAGTATTGAAAGGAAGCACGTTATACGTCGAGTTAAGTTCCTCTGTATTGCGTGAAGAGTTAAGTCACGGGAAAACTAAAATTGTGACTATGATAAATGAAGAATTGCGTCGTGACGTTGTGAAAGATGTAGTGTTGAGGTAAGTTCCTCCCACAGGTACTTCCGGAGGAGGTGGAGACTGAACTTAAATGTTAATATAAATAAATCCCGTCTCGCTTTCAGCGGACGGGATTTATTATGAACTGTATTTTCTATGATGAAGGTCATGGATTTAGGTTTCTTTGGTATAAAAAAAAATCCCGTACTCGCTTTCAGCGGACGGGATTTTTATATGTTGTAAGTTTTGTAAGTTCTGTTATTTTAACTGAATACTAAAAAACTGAAAACTAAAACTGCTCTCTTCCTGCAAAATGGAAAGAACCTTCGATAGCTGCGTTTTCATCACTGTCAGAACCGTGAACTGCATTTTCTCCAATTGAAGTAGCATATGCTTTACGGATGGTACCTTCAGCAGCATCAGCTGGATTAGTAGCACCGATTAGTGTTCTAAAATCTTCAACAGCGTTATCTTTTTCTAAAATAGCAGCAACAATAGCTCCTCTTGACATAAATTCTACTAATTCACCGTAGAAAGGTCTTGCAGCGTGTACGGAGTAAAATGCTTGCGCATCTGCTACAGTTAGGTGAGTTAATTTCAAAGAAACAATTTTGAAACCTGCATTTGTAATCATTGCAAGTATGTTTCCGATGTGTCCGTTAGCAACAGCATCAGGCTTAATCATTGTAAATGTTCTATTTGTAGCCATTTTGTTTTGTGTTTTTTAGATTTTGTGCAAAAGTAAACTTTTTTTTGAATTGAAATTAGGAAATCAGTAGTTTTGGTTTTTTTATTTGCTAATTATAATTTTTTTCACCTTACACTTTAAAAAGCAAGCCATTTTTGTAAAATAGACACAAAATGAAACTCCATATACACGAGTAAACTATAGCTCCGGCTAAGGATGCTGACATGGGGTTGTTGAAATAGGGAAGAATCCAAAAACTGTAGAAATATTGTTGGAGGTTAATTTGTTCGGATGTACTATTTGGATTTTGAAATTCAATCATTCTTAACCCCTGCGGTATTATCTGGGAAAATGAAAAAACGATCATAGGGTTTACACCCCAAATTAAGAATAATTTAAATCCTTTTCGAATGTCTAAAATGTCAATGATATAATAAAGCGCTGTAAAAATGAGTATGCCTATACCGGCCGTGAATAAAACATACGAACTTGTCCAAAGCGATTTATTTATGGGGAAAACGGTATGCCAGACTAATCCTATTATAACCAGTATGCTGCCTGCGATTATCATTTTTTTTATAATGCGAAGTTTACCAATACCGCTGTTTAGCAATTGTCCAATCAGTAGTCCTATTATTCCAGTGGTGATTGCGGGTAGGGTGCTTAGAATTCCCTCAGGATCCCACGTTTTTGAATATACCCACAGATGGCCTTTTAGCAAGGTATTATCGATCCAAGCAGCTAAATTAGTTCCTTTTTCAAGGTTTGCCCCGCCAATTCCCGGAACGGGTACTAATGTCATTAATGCCCAATAGCCTAACAATAAAGCTATCGCTGTAATGATTTGTGTTTTTTGATTTGTTTTCAGATACAGTAATGATATGAAAAAATAGACAATCCCAATACGTTGCAATACACCCGGAAGTCGTACTTCCTTATAGGCCTCCATACCACCGAAAGCTAAAAAGAGATACAATGCCAGAATGGTAAGGGCGAGGGATAATTTGATTTTCGAAGTGAAATTACCCAAAAGGGCGTAACCTACGCCAAAGGTTATGATCAGTCTTCCCATTAATAAAGAGATGCCCTCTAGACCAAATAGTTTGATTTTACCAAAGTAATTGAAAAAGATACCCAAACAAATGATCCGAAGCGCGCGTGCCAGTATTTTAGTTAAGGTGCTGTCGTCAAAAGTATTGGAATGCAGTGCAAATGGGATTGCTACTCCCATGATGAATATAAAAAAAGGAAAAACGAGATCAGTTGGCGTACAACCATTCCACTCCGCATGTTCTAACGGTGGATATATGCCGGACCAGTTGCCTGGATTATTGACTATGGTCATCATTAAAACAGTAAGCCCTCTAAATATATCCAATGAAATAAAGCATTCTTTTACCATTGCTTTTCGTTTGATTATAATTAAAAGTACGTACTATTTTTTTAATGCTTTTATTCTTTTATGAAAGTGTAATTATATTAAAATCTTGTTCTAAAGGTTGTAAAGTATCGATTATCGTAGGAATCAAATTGCTTCCATTTTCTAAATAAAACTCGGAAAAATTAGCTTGACGTTCTTGCAGGCTTTTATTAGGAAACAATTCGTTTTGTAAATCGGTGATGCGTTGTAGAATGGTACTCAACTTTCTTTTTTGAGCTTTTAACAAACGTTTTTCCAGATAGTCCAGTCCTTTAGTCTGTTTTACTTCCTGCGCTTTTACTGCGCCAACGAATGACTTGTCAGTTTGCTTGGTAATTTCGTATAATGTTTTGAATTGTTCTTGCAATTGATTTTTTAAAGTGGACATATCGAGTGGGAATTCCGATAATTGTATTGTTTTAGTATTCACTAAATCAGCTTGTTTTGAAAACAAATCGTTCCAGTTTAACTCTAACTTGTCTGCTTTTTTACCCTGCTTTTCAGTTGCCAATAGCACGGAGTTTCGAACTAAAAGTATTGGAAAAGTAATATTTACTGCAGCAAAGAAAGATTTTAATTCCAACCAATAGGCGATTTCCCCGCCTCCACCGATGTAAGAGAGATTAGGTAAAATCACTTCCTGATATAATGGACGCATAATCACATTAGGACTGAACATTTCGGGATTACTCTCCAATAATGCCAAGATTTCCTCCTCGGAAAATTCAATTTTAGTATTGTTTATTTTGTATTTCCCTTCTTCCAGAATGATGCGTTCTCGCATTTTATCTTCGATATAAAACAAATTAATTTCGCGCGGATTTACCTGTATGTTGTACTTTTTTAATTTTTCGGTTGTTTCAAGTACTGCTTTGTGGGAAGTTTGCTTTAGTAGTTCTTCTTTCGCAAAAGGAATAAAAGGGCGTTTTAGATCGACATTATCAGCATCAAGAATTACCAGACCGTATGTTCCAAAAAGAGAATTCGCTAAATGACGCGTGGCATCGGCAAGATTGTCGTGATTGAGGTAGGCATCCTTAAATAAATTTTTCAAGATTTCGGCATTGGTACTTGAACCCAGTTCTTGGGCATACAATTCAAAAACATCAGACAATCCTTCGGTAGACAATCTCCCGACAGGACCGGTACTTTCTTTGTTCCATCTGAATTTTCTCCCCTTGAAATTGAAATAATTAATTTCTTCAAAATCATGATCTTCTGTCGCCATCCAGTAAATAGGGACAAAGTTGTAGGCAGGATATTTTGCTTTTAACTCCTTGGTAAGATTAATAGTGGAGATGATTTTATATAAAAAATATAATGGGCCTGTAAATAAATTAAGTTGATGTCCCGTAGTCACAGTAAATGTATTAGTCACTTTTAGCGCTTCAATATTTTGTTGTGTCAAATGAGAAGTTTCAATAGCAGCATATTGCTTTTGCAGTACAGAAACTAATGCGACTCTGTTTGAGTCATCATAATTGGCTTGTTTTTCAAGGATTTGTCCTTCAAAATTTTCAATTGTGGGGAAGTTGTTATATAAGGAGTGTAAATCGTTTTTTTGATCTAAATAATCATTCATCAATAAGGTGAAATACCCTGAATTTTGATAGCTGATACAGTCGGTAGGCATAATGTACTATTTTATGTAAATGTACTAAATTCAAATTTAATTTTGCCATTTGAAATAATATTTAGATATTTGTCTAAATATATAAATACAAGAAAAAATGAATGCTATTTTTAAGGCATTAAATGATATGACAAGGAGGGAGATACTAGAGCTTTTGAAAGATAAAGATTTATCGGCAGGTGAAATTGCAAACCATTTTAATATTTCAAAACCGAGTATTTCACATCATTTAGATATTCTGAAGCGTGCGGATTTGATCACTTTCGAAAAAAACGGTCAATTCATGATTTATTCCATTAACACAACAGTAATGGAGGATGTATTGCAATGGATATTAACTTTTAAAAAATAAAATCATGAAATTAACTTTGAAAAAAGAACTTCCTTTAATTGGAATTGTACTGGCTCCTTTCGTCTATTTGGCTATTATTTGGAATACGTTACCCGAGAAAGTACCGACACATTGGAATTATAAAGGAGAAGTTGATAAATGGGGAGATAAATACTCCTTGATAGCCCTATTGTTTTTATTGCCTGTTTTGACTTATGTATTAATGCTAGTGGTTCCTAAAATTGATCCGAAAAAGAAAATCGAACAGATGGGAGGGAAGTACTATCAATTGAAATTTATAATGCTTTTATTTATGTACATGTTCGCTTTTATTATTTTGCATTTAACCGAAAATCCATCTGTTTCAAGTCCGAATTTGATTGCCATTCCACTTGGAGTTCTGTTTATTGCATTAGGGAATTATTTTAAAGTAATCCAACCCAATTATTTTATTGGAATTAAAACACCGTGGACTTTAGAGAATAAAGAAGTTTGGAAATTAACGCATATACTGGCTGGTAAACTTTGGATTATTGGTGGGCTGTTAATTGTAGTGGGAAGTTTGACTGTAGCTAAAAGTGTTTTTATTTACATTCTTCTCTCCACTATTGCAGTCATTGCGATAGTGCCGGTGGTTTATTCGTATCTGAAATTTAAGGAATTGAAAATTAATAGTAATTAAATACTCTGGTGCATAAAACAGGTTCATTTTGCTTTGCCCCATGATATTGCTTTATCTTTTCAAACTAAAATGTCCTTTGTATTCTTTTCTATCGGCTCTAGTTACAATAAACCAATAATCGGTTGAGGGAAGTTCATGTCCGTTTAAAGTGCCGTCCCAAGTCTGATTTTGATTTAATACAGTAATTAATTTACCATAACGATCAAATAGTTGTACGGTTAATCCAATTTCAGTATCTGAGAAATGAATGCTCCAAGTATCATTGTATCCATCACCGTTTGGAGTAAAGAATTTAGGATACATCAGTAGATATACTATATCGGTTACGATTCCGCAGCCGTTTTTATCTCTGACATATACCGTATAAGAACCGCTGATTAGATTTTTAAATTCATTGCTGTCTTGATAGCGCGTTCCGTCAATAGAATATTCAAAATCACCAGCACCGCTTACATATACAGAAATCATATTGTTTTTATCTGTCCAGTCCATTGTTTCAATCGAAGTTATCGTTGCAATAGTGGATTTTTTTACCGTAAAACTTTTAGAACTGGAACAAGAAATTGCACCGTAGTTTTTGGTCACCGTTACTGCGTATTCTCCCGGATTTGCGATTGTGATTGAAGGTGTCGTTGCTCCTGTTGACCATGAAAAAGAATCTGTGGTTGCACCTGCGCTTATTGTAATGGTGTTGTTTTCGCAAATAGGGACAATATCTGCAATGGGAATAATTGGTTTTGCTACGACAGAGAGTTTTAAAACTGCAATTGCATAACAAGGCGTATTTGAATTGATGCGAACATAAATTATATTGACTCCTGAATTTATTTTAAGGCTAGAAGCATTTGTTATTTGATTTGTAGTCGATTCGTTTTCCGCTCCTGATAGTGTATTGTAGTAATCGAAAGAATAACCAGCGGTATTGGAAATTAAGTTGGAATTATATGCCGTTAAATCGACGGTTTCTTTGCCATCATTCAATTCATCACATAGCATTACTTCATAATTGCTCGCAGGTAGAGTATTGATCAGTTCTATTTTTACGGCTAAGCGAGTAGTGCTTTCACATCCATTTTCTGTTTGGGAAGCATAATAAGTAATTCCATTTTGTAGCGGAGTCGTGGTTGGTAAAAGTAATCCATTAGTTGCGTTATCGTACCACCATATAGCTGTTCCGGTAAGGATAATAGTAGCTAAGCTAGGGTTTTGACTGCTGCAAAATGTTTGCGGACTATCGCCAGTTGGTGCAGCGGTATTGACAATGTTAATTAAAATAGGAACCCTTTCGCTTTCACAACTGTTTATAGTTTGCGAAGCGTAATAGGTGGTGCTGTTTTGTAGAATTGTGGTATTTAATAAAAGAGTTCCGTTTGTTTGAGAATCATACCATTTTATGTTTTGTCCAGAAATAACAACAGCGGATAAAGTTGCATTTTGTTGGATACAGAAGATTTGTGTAGAAACGGCAGTAGGTAAGGGCTGAGTGTTTATTTTAACAGTTTGACTTTGTGTTGTAGTATTTCCGTTTCCATCATTATAGTTCCAAACAACAGTATACGTTCCAGGTAGGTTATATGAAAGGGGACTAGTCGTCGTTGCTGTAATTGCTCCTGCGCAGACATCAGTTGCTGTTGGGATTGTATTAACTGTAGTTGTACAATCTCCTGTAATATTAGGTAAGTTTGCTAGATTGGGAATTGGAGCGACAAGATCTCCGATGACCACATCAATTTTTTTGGTATCGTCACAGCCGCCAGTTCCGGTAATAGCGCAGCTGTATTCACCACTATTTAAAGC
Organism: Flavobacterium sp. ACAM 123; assembly: GCF_000264055.1. Classification (GTDB taxonomy): domain Bacteria; phylum Bacteroidota; class Bacteroidia; order Flavobacteriales; family Flavobacteriaceae; genus Flavobacterium. The sequence goes on from NZ_AJXL01000014.1 coordinate 25,668, forward strand.
AGCTGCATTTAGAATTATTGGGTTTTGCTCGGTAGAAGTAAATCCGTTTGGACCAGTCCAGAAATAATTTGTTCCGCCGGAAGCAGTTAATTTTAATTCGTTGCCAATGCAGATTGGTGAGTTACTAGATGCTATAGGATTGGTAAGGCAATCTTGGAACTTGGCCAGATAGACGTTGTATAATCCGCCAAGCGAATTTAATGAATAGTTCTCCTGATGTGAACCAGGTGTTGAAATACCTGAGGTACTTTCTGTATTTCCTACCAAATAAATATTATCTAATTTATCGATTGAAATTTTATTGTTAACATCAGCGGCACCATTATAACCTTCACTAAGGTTTCCTCCGTAATAAGTCCCCCATTCTCGCTGTCCATTTTCATCAAGTTTGATCATATAGGCATCGCCATATTGACGGAATGTAGAGTAGGCGCCGGCAGTTGCAATTCCACTATCAAAATCAGTGCAACCTTCAATGATAATTTTATTTTTAGAATTTACGGCCAAATCTTGTATGATTTCTCCAAAATAAGTACCCCAAATTTGACTTTGAGTGTATAAATCAAATTTAACTATAAAATTGTTGAAGTTATTTCCTAAAGAAAAAGAGGAACTTTGAAAAGTTTCGTTAAAGGTACCAGAGCTGATCAAATTATTTTTAGAATCAGTTTTGCCTATTAAGTATAAAAAATTATTTTTTAATTCGGATTTGGTAATGGATGCAAATCTTTCTCCATTAAAATAACTACCCCAAATTCTTTCTCCATCTAACGTAAATTTAGCAATTAATCCAGCCCCGTACCCTATTAAACTGGGCTGATAAGAGTTTGGTGTGGCAATGTTATTAGTACTATTACTAGTTCCAGTTATATATAAAAAACCATCCTCTGAAATATTAGAAGAAGTAATTTGATCTCCCTCTGATCCGCCATAATAAGTCCCCCAAATTCTAGTTCCTTGAGGATTAAATTTTGCGATAAAACCGTCATTATCAAGATAGCCTGGGCCATGTGTAGGTTGAAATGCAGTAGCGGTTGCAATGTTTTCTAAACTTTGTGCAGAGCCAACTAAGTAAATATTGTTGAGATTGTCAAAACTAATGTCTCTCCCTTGATCAGACCTTGTTCCTCCGTAATAAGTACCCCACTCTCGAACTCCAGAGGAATTTAATTTTACCAAATAGGCATTATCATAATAACCACTACGCAACGGTTGATGAGATGCTGGAGTTGAAACATTAGTTTCACCAGATGCGGCTCCAGTAAAGTACACGTTTTGGTTAGTGTCTACTTTGATAGTGGAAGGTTTTGTGGAGTAATAAATTCCCCAAAGTCTAACTCCATTCGAATCGAACTTTGCAATATATCCATTTGTATAGTAATATGGAGTTGGAAAAGTACCCGTAGTAGCAATGTTTGTAGTACTTGATGTATAACCAGAAAAATAAACATTATTATTACTGTCATTGCATAAATCTAATGAGTAATCTCCATTGTTTCCGCCATAATATGTCCCCCATAACCTTACTGGAATAGGATCAATAATCAACGTTTTATTTAAAAACTGTATATCTGCGTCAAAACCATAAACATTGTTTTTTATTTTTTTGTAACCAATGGCAATGTCTTTTTTACCAGTTTTATCTTCTGTCCAGCTCGCTGGTAAGGTTTCATCCATCTCGCCAAAACGAACATGCATTCGGATTTTATTATCAATTAATTCTGTTTTGGCACCATTAAATAGGAGTTGGATGTCCGATATTTTTCCTTTTGGATGTACTATAAAATTGTATTCGACAGTTTTTGCAGCGTCAGCTGGAATAGTGAAAACTACGTCAATATTCGGGTAGATGTTTTTGTATGTGACTTGTTTGAAACTATGGACTCCAAGGACTCCTTCGGGTTTGTTTGGAATGTTATAATAATTATCAAAATCTTTTGATTCTTGTTCTTTAATGAATTCAACATTTGAATTTGAATTCAAAAAATCGATGTCAACGCGATGAAATACATACTCAAAATTATATTCGGGTTCTATTATTTCTTTTTGAGGACTCTGATTTGTTGTTTTTTTTGATGTTTGTAAAGGTAGTGCAGTCGTTTTTTTTATTTCATAAATATCATAAGAGAAGCCATTTTTTCTTAATTGTACATTTAATCCATTCGAATTCAACAAGAACTTTACTGCTGGGTTTGCCTTTCCCTTTTGGTCAATAATCTGCCCTTTGTTTTCCGTAAAACCAACTGATTTATTTTTGTATTGCGCAAATGAAGGAGCAATAATTAATAAAAAAAGGAAGAGTAATGTATGTTTCATTCGATTAATTTGACAATCGTAAATGTAATTAAATTTTCTATGCTATCGCTTTAACGTAAAATGCCCTTTGTATTCTTTTCCATCTGCTCTGGTTACGATAAACCAATAATCTGTTGATGGAAGTTCAAGACCGTTAAAAGTGCCATCCCAAGTCTGATTTTGATTCAATACGGTAATTAATTTACCATAACGATCAAATAGTTGAACGGTTAATCCAATTTCAGTATCCGAAAAATGAATGCTCCAAGTATCATTGTATCCATCACCGTTTGGTGTAAAGAATTTAGGATACATCAGTAGATATACTTTATCGGTTACGATTCCGCAGCCGTTTTTGTCTCTTACATACACCGTGTAAGCGCCGCTGATTAGATTTTGAAATTCATTACTGTCTTGATAGCGCGTTCCGTCAATAGAATATTCAAAATCACCAGCACCGCTTACATATACAGAAATCATATTGTTTTTATCTGTCCAGTCCATTGTTTCAATCGAAGTTATCGTTGCAATAGTGGATTTTTTTACCGTAAAACTTTTAGAACTGGAACAAGAAATTGCACTATAGTTTTTGGTCACCGTTACGGCATATTCTCCAGGGTTTGTGATTGTGATTGAAGGTGTCGTTGCTCCTGTTGACCATGAAAAAGAATCTGTGGTTGCACCTGCGCTTATTGTAATGGTGTTGTTTTCGCAAATAGGGACAATATCTGCAATGGGAATAATTGGTTTTGCTACGACAGAGAGTTTTAAAACTGCAATTGCATAACAAGGCGTATTTGAATTGATGCGAACATAAATTATATTGACTCCTGAATTTATTTTAAGGCTAGAAGCATTTGTTATTTGATTTGTAGTCGATTCGTTTTCCGCTCCTGATAGTGAGTTGTAGTAATCGAATGAATAACCAGCGGTACTAGAAATTAAGTTAGAATTATATGACGTTAAATCGACGGTTTCTTTGCCATCATTCAATTCATCACATAGCATTACTGCATAATTGCTCGAAGGTAAAGTATTTATCAGTTCAATTTTTAGAGCTAAACGATTGGGGCTTTCACAACTGTTTTCTGTTTGTGATGCATAATAAGTAACTCCATTTTGAAGCGGAGTTGTACTTGGTAAAAGATTTCCATTTATGGTGTTGTCATACCATCTTATAGCTGTTCCAGAAGCAATAATAGAGGCCACAGTTGGATTTTGGCTGCTGCAAAATGTTTGTGGACTATTACCTGTTGGTGCAGCGGTGTTTACAATATTAATTAAAACAGGAATCCTTTCGCTTTCGCATCCATTGATTGTTTGCGAAGCGTAATATGTTGTTCCGTTTTGAAGTGCTGTTGTATTTGGTAAAACATTCCCGTTTGTTAAAGCATCATACCATATTATGTTTTGGCCTGAGATGAGGATATCGTTTATAGTGGCGTTTTGTTGTATGCAGAAGGTTTGGGGGGAAGTAGCTGTAGGTTTTGAAGAATTCCGAATAATAATTACTACTGGAGTTTTAGAGCTTTCACATCCATTTTTAGTTTGTGAAGCGTAATAAGGTGTTTCACTAACCATTGGGGTCGTATTTGGAATAGAATTGACATCACTCATGTTTTGATACCATTTTATATTATCACCTATAACATTTAAGTTGTCTAAAGTTGGATTTTGAATGTTACATAAGGTTTGAGGAGTTGCAGCAATAGGAGCGGCTAGAATTTTTAAAGTTATTTTAACGGAAGATCTTGGGCCTTCGCAGGTACCGGCGGTATTCATTGCATAATAAGTTGCGCCCTCGACCAGAAGGGTAGAAATAGGAAGTTCGTTTCCATTAATTTGAGCATCGAACCATTTAATATTATAGCCATCTATAACAATATCAATTATTGTTGGATTTACTTTAGAACAAATGGTTTGAATTGATGATTCAAATTTTGCGGCTGTACCATCAAAATAGAAGGCAGTATCGTCTTTTCTATTTGAAAAATAGATGTTAAAAAATGAAGCCCTTGGAACATTTATACACTTTAAATCTGGATTATTTAACCAGCTATTATAATCATCCCACCAAGTCCAACTAGTTGAATTTCCGAGATCTAACAAAGTTAGTTGGTTGTTGTTGCATCTAAGCATGCCAAGGTTATTATTTCGGGAAACATCTAAACTTGTTATTTTATTAAAATGACAAGTTAAATAATTTAATTTTAAATTATTTAAAACATCTAAATTGGTTAATTGATTGTATTCACATCTTAGAAAATTTAAAACTGGATTTTTAGAAACATTTATATCTGCTAATTGATTATTATGACAATCAACAGTATATAATTTAGAACAATTTGAAAAATCAAGAGTTTGTAATTTGTTATTACTGCAGTATAGCGTTGTTAGTTCAGTATTATATGTGAAGTCAATTTCTGTTAAAAAATTTACCAGTACATGAAAGATTCTCAAGACCCATATTTTTTGTTAGATCAAGGTTAGAGATTTGATTGTTGTTACAAAATAAAAATATTAGTTTGCTGTTTTTTGTAAACATCCAAGTTTGTTAATTGATTCATTGAGCAGCCTATTTCTGTTAAGGCTAAATTGCTAGATGTGTCCAAGGTAGTTAATTTATTGTCAGAGCAGTTTAAAATATTAAGGTCAATGTTTTTTGAAATATTTAAGGATAGTAGTTTATTACTAGAGCAATTTAGTAGAGTTAAGTTAATATTTTTAGAAACGTCCAGTTCTGATATAGAATTACTATGGCATTGTAATTCTCTTAAATTTATATTTTTAGAAACATCTAAAGTTGTTAAATTATTAGATGTACAAATTAATTTAGTTAAAGCTAGATTTTTTGAAATATCTAAACTAGATAGTAAACTGCCATTATTAAAATTAAGCTCAGATAAGGCAACGAAATCTTCAATTCCCTTTAAGCTTGCAATGAGATTTTGAGTACCATCATAAAAATCTAGTTTGGTAATTGTATTTATATTAGCAGTTAACACTTTTCCATCCATATTACCACTATCATAACCATTTCTAATTAAAAACGATTCAAAAACTGGATCTGGAATTAAAGTATATTGTGAGTACGTCACAATAGAAGTTATAAAAAATAAAAAAAGAAATCTATATTTCATTCGAATCAATTAACAATCGTAAATGTAATTCATTTTGTACAAATTACACAACAGCAAAAAAGCATTATGGTTGGTATTTAAAACAGGATACGAATTAAAAATCTAGCCCGTGATTTATGTGTAAACTATATAAATATCCCTTATTTTTGCACAAAACAATTTCCTTTTGAAAACAAAAATATTTATTGTTACGCCTCCTTTTACCCAACTGAATACGCCGTATCCGGCAAGTGCTTATATTAAGGGTTTCTTAAACACTTTAAATATCGAGTCAGTCCAAGCGGATCTGGGGATAGAAGTAATTTTGAAATTATTTTCTAAAGTGGGATTGTCGGAATTATTTGAAATTGCAACTATAGACGATGCAGTTTCTGATAATTCTAAACGAATTTTTGCATTGCAGGAGGAATATATAAAAACAATCGATGCGGTAATTCGTTTTTTGCAAGGGAAAAATCCAACCTTGGCACTCCAAATCTGTCAGGAAGATTATTTGCCCGAAGCTTCTCGTTTTGCGCAACTGGAGGAACTCGATTGGGCTTTCGGTACGATGGGAACGCAGGATAAGGGCAAGCATTTGGCGACCTTGTATCTCGAAGACATCTCTGATTTTATTGTGGAATGTGTGGATGCGAATTTTGGCTTCAGCCGTTATGCAGAGCGTTTAGGGCGAAGTGCTAATTCTTTTGACGAATTGTACGAAGCTTTACAACAAGAACCAACATATATCGACCAACTTTTATTATCCATTTTAAAAGAGAGAATTGAAGCGATTCAGCCTACTTTATTCTTGATTTCTGTTCCCTTTCCGGGGAATTTATACAGTGCTTTTAGATCAGCGCAATGGATCAAAAACCATCATCCTGAAATTAAAGTTACGATGGGAGGCGGTTTTCCTAATACCGAATTGCGTTCCCTTTCTGACGAGCGCGTTTTTGAGTTTTTCGATTATATCACTTTGGACGATGGCGAAGTACCTGTTGAAGAGTTAATCGCCAATGTCGAAAACTCAGCTCACAACTCTTTCAAAAGAACTTTTCTTCTGGAAGAAGGAAAAGTAGTTTACAAAAATAATTCCCTAAAACCAGATTACAAGCAAGCACAAGTAGGTACACCAGATTATTCCGATTTAATGTTGGATAAATACATTTCGGTTATCGAAATCGTAAATCCAATGCACCGCATGTGGAGCGACGGCCGCTGGAATAAGCTGACTATGGCGCATGGATGCTATTGGGGGAAATGTACTTTTTGTGATATTTCGTTAGATTATATCAAAATTTACGAACCAGTTGCAGCCAGTTTACTTTGTGATCGCATGGAGCAAATGATGGAGCAAACCGGTGAAAATGGGTTTCATTATGTCGATGAAGCGGCACCTCCGGCACTGATGCGGGCATTAGCACTCGAAATACTTCGAAGAAAATTATCAGTGACTTGGTGGACTAACATTCGATTCGAAAAAAGTTTTTCTAGAGATTTGTGTTTATTATTAAAAGCTTCAGGCTGTATTGCGGTATCTGGTGGTCTCGAAGTAGCCTCAGATCGCTTGTTGAAATTGATAGATAAGGGAGTGACGGTAGAGCAGGTAGCCAGAGTGACCCGCAACTTTACAGAAGCAGGGATTATGGTGCATTGCTACTTGATGTATGGGTATCCAACGCAGACGGTTCAAGAAACAGTAGACAGTCTGGAGATGGTGCGTCAATTATTTGAGGCAGGAGTACTGCAGTCTGGTTTTTGGCATCAATTTGCCATGACAGCACATAGTCCTGTTGGAATACATCCGGAGAAATTTGGCGTGAAGAAAAAAACCGAAGCTATCGGTACCTTCGCTAATAATGATATTGATTATATTGATTCCACAGGGATTGAGCATGAGAAGTTTAGTTTTGGCCTTAAGAAGTCTTTATTCAATTTCATGCACGGCATCTGTTTCGATTATGATTTGCAGGAGTGGTTTGAATTCAAAATCCCAAAGACTAAAATTTCCGGCGACTATATTTTTAATGCGCTAGAAGTAGCGGATGATTTTAATATCAAACCGGCGGCTAAAATTGTTTGGTTAGGTGGAAAGCCTTCGGTGGACTATGTTACCAAATCTAAAAAAGGAAATTCCTGGGATATGATGAGCTTGACTTTCCATGATAAAAAAGAAAGTTTTACCATTCAAACAAATAAGATAGAAGGAGAATGGTTAGTAGCAATACTTGCAAAAATTGCAGTTGTGAATACTAAAGTCCTAACGTTTCAGGAAATTAAGGCCGATTTTGAGAGTAATTTAGAAGACTTTGAATTGTTTTGGCACTCAAAGCCAATTAACACGTTAAGGGAATTTGGTGTGTTAGTACTTTAAGCAACCTACTTACTTCATATCCAAAAGAGAAGTTGACACAGGCAAAATTTGAAAGCGCTGAATTAAATTCATACTCTTAGATATTGCTGTGCCAGAGGTAGAGCTATAGCTTTTTAGCATAAATCTCTCTTTTTATTTTACGAAAACGTTTTCTTTTACTTATTTTTACGATCATAAAAATTGCATTAATGAGTGATAGCTATAAAGTAAAAGTAAATGATTCTTTTCAATTTGATTTTGATAAGGAACAAGTTTCGCGTCTCGACGCTGTAAATATGGATAAAAACACATTCCATGTATTACACGAAAGCAAACCCTACAAAGCGGAGATTCTCTCGGCTGATTTCAATCATAAGACTTACACGGTCAAAGTGAATAATAACAGTTATACTGTTGCTATTTCTAATAATTTAGACCAACTTATCCATGAATTAGGATTTGAGGTAGGATTGACTAAACAAATCAATGCGATTAAAGCACCAATGCCGGGGTTGATCTTGGAAATTAGCGTGATAGTAGGACAAGCAGTAAAAGAAAACGATAGCTTATTAATTTTAGAAGCCATGAAAATGGAAAATAGTTTTCTTTCTCCACGTGATGGAATTATCAAATCGATATCAGTTGTTTTGGGAGATGCTGTGGACAAAGGGCAGCTTTTAATTGAATTTGAGTAAAAAGAAGAACTAAGAATATAGAGAAAAGACTTCTTGTCTATGTGCAATCTTATCTACATAAATAATGAAAAAAATATTAGTTGCCAATAGAGGCGAAATCGCCATAAGAGTGATGAAGACTGCCCAAAAAATGGGAATTAAAACGGTCGCTGTTTATTCAACAGTTGATAGAAACGCACCTCATGTTAAATTTGCTGATGAAGCCGTTTGGATTGGAGAATCACCTTCAAACCAGTCTTATTTATTAGGCGATAAAATCATTGAAGTAGCCAAATCCTTGGGCGTGGATGCTATTCATCCTGGGTATGGGTTTTTGAGCGAAAACGCTGATTTTGCCGAAAAAGTAGAACAGAATAACATTATTTTTATTGGACCTAAATCAAAGGCAATACATATAATGGGAAGTAAACTAGCTGCAAAAGAAGCGGTTAAGGCTTATAATATTCCAATGGTTCCTGGTTTAGACGAAGCCATTACTGATATTGAAAAAGCAAAAGTAGTTGCCAGAGAAATAGGTTTTCCTATTTTAATCAAAGCCTCTGCAGGTGGTGGTGGAAAAGGAATGCGCGTAGTCGAAAATGAAGAGGAGTTTGAATCCCAAATGAAAAGAGCGATTAGCGAGGCTATAAATGCTTTTGGTGATGGAGCTGTTTTTATTGAGAAATACGTTGCCTCTCCTCGTCATATTGAAATTCAAATCATGGCGGACAGTCATGGAAATATCTTGTATTTATTCGAAAGGGAATGTAGCATACAACGCCGCCATCAAAAAGTGGTAGAGGAAGCTCCTTCCTCTGTTTTAACACCGGAATTGCGCAAAGAAATGGGTGAAGCAGCCGTTATGGTTGCTAAATCCTGCGATTATTTGGGAGCAGGAACAGTGGAGTTCTTATTAGACGAAAAGAATAATTTCTTTTTCCTTGAAATGAACACTCGTTTGCAAGTAGAACATCCGGTGACGGAATGGATTACCGGACTGGATTTAGTAGAATTACAAATCAAGGTAGCCAGGGGAGAAGCATTAGAAATCAAACAAGAAGATCTTAAAATAAAAGGGCACGCATTAGAATTGCGTGTATATGCCGAAGATTCTAAGAATGACTTTTTACCAAGCGTAGGACATTTAGAGGTTTATCAGTTGCCTGTTGGCGAAGGAATTCGCGTTGATAATGGTTTTGAGCAAGGAATGGATATTCCAATCTATTATGACCCGATGCTTGCTAAGCTGATCACATATGGTGAAACCCGTGAAGAAGCCATCCAGATTATGCTCAAAGCAATTGATGGTTATCTTGTAGAAGGGGTAGAAACCACTTTGCCTTTCGGTAAGTTTGTGTTTGAACACGAAGCGTTCCGTTCTGGGAATTTTGACACACATTTCGTGAAAAAATACTACAGTGCTGATCTACTGAAAAACCAATTGGCACAAGAAGCAGAGATTGCCGCTATGATTGCTTTAAAACAATATTTTGAAGATCAAAAAATAGTACGGTTACCTAATTAATAATTTACTAAATAAATTTTTACCACTCAGAAACATAGAAAAATAGTTCTTGAAGTGTTTGTATATAGGAGCTAGTTAGAATATTACTTTTGCACATAGACTATTAAATCTATGAAAAGTAAAATGACTTACTTATAAAAGTATACGATCTATGTCCTTTGTGGTTCCTTTTTTTAAATTACGATACTTAATCTAGAAAATAATAAACGACCAACAGATGAAGTCTAAAATAGAAGAATTAAACGATAAAATTGCTCAAGCTCATTTGGGTGGAGGTAAAGATAGAATCACAAAACAACACCAAAAAAAGAAATTAACAGCTAGAGAGCGTGTTGAATATTTGATGGATGAAGGTTCTTTTGAAGAAATTGGGATATTGGTAACACACCGTACAACTGATTTTGGAATGGCAAAAGAGTTGTATTATGGAGATGGTGTTATTACCGGATACGGAACCATTAATGGTAGATTAGTCTATGTTTTTGCTCAGGATTTCACCGTTTTTGGCGGGGCACTTTCTGAAACGCATGCAGAGAAAATCTGTAAAGTGATGGATATGGCAGTCAAAATGGGAGCACCCATGATCGGACTAAACGATTCAGGTGGTGCCCGTATTCAAGAAGGGGTACGCTCTCTTGGCGGGTATGCTGATATTTTCTATAGAAACGTGCAAGCAAGTGGCGTGATTCCGCAACTATCGGCTATTATGGGCCCCTGCGCCGGCGGAGCGGTGTATTCTCCCGCCATGACTGATTTTACCATGATGGTGGAAGATACAAGTTACATGTTTGTGACGGGACCTAGTGTGGTAAAAACGGTTACTAATGAAACCGTAACAGCTGAGGAACTGGGTGGTGCTAGCACACATTCCACTAAATCTGGCGTGGCACATCTTACTTCTGCAAATGATGTGGAATGTCTGGAAGATATAAAGAAATTATTGAGTTATCTACCACAAAGTAATAAAGAGACGACTGCAAAGTTGCCTTATGAATTAAACGATGAGGTACGCGAACAACTTGCAACGATTATTCCTGATAATCCAAACAAGCCGTATGACATGCATAACGTTATTGCTGGGATTATCGATGAAGATTCTTTCTTTGAAGTTCATAAAAATTATGCCGAAAATATCATCGTGGGCTTTGCCAGATTAGGCGGAAGAAGCATTGGTATTGTGGCAAATCAGCCTATGTACTTAGCTGGTGTTTTGGATGTAAACAGTTCGAAAAAAGCAGCACGATTTACCCGTTTTTGTGATTGCTTCAATATCCCTTTGTTGGTATTAGTAGATGTACCGGGGTTCTTACCAGGGACAGACCAAGAGTGGCATGGGATTATCGTGCATGGTGCTAAACTGTTGTATGCTTTAAGTGAAGCTACCGTTCCTAGAATTACCGTTATCACACGAAAAGCATATGGTGGTGCTTATGATGTGATGAACTCAAAACACATTGGTGCCGACATGAATTATGCATGGCCAACTGCCGAAATTGCCGTGATGGGAGCTAAAGGGGCTTCGGAAATTATCTTTAAAAACGAAATTAACAAAGCGGAAGATCCCGCAGCCAAACTTTTAGAAAAAGAAGCAGAATATGCAAGGTTGTTTGCTAATCCTTATACTGCAGCGCAAAGAGGTTTTGTAGATGAGGTGATCTTGCCGGAAGACACACGTAGAAAATTGATTAAAGCGTACAGTATGCTTGAAAATAAGGTAAGTACTACTCCTGACAGAAAACACGGGAATATTCCGTTGTAGCTTTTTTACAGATGTAGCAGAGAAGCGATTGTTGAATAGAGGGAATTCTATACAACAATCGCTTCTTGACTTATAAGCTGAGTTAGATTTGTTAATTTCATAAAATATCATTTAAGCTTAGAAATTCTTGTGAAATTATCCATACCCTAAATCTAAAATTTAGTTTGTGGTTATACATTATTTTAGTATCATCAAAAGTAATAAAGTCTCACGTCGAAATAATAATCCTACTTAGGTTAATATTACTATGATACAAGAGCAGTGGTAAACACGAAAAAAAATTAATATAATTAGTCTTTTTTGACTATATCACGTCTTTTATAAACTCATCGTATGCTGAATAGAAAAGTTCTAAAGCATTCATTTTTTCATTGTAAAACATAAAGATTTCGTCCCAATATTGTCGATTACTGACACTCACTCCCAGTTTTTCAACCCAAATGCGACTGATTGTTTTTCCGTTTTCAAGAACGTAGTCTCTTTCAAATACTAAATTGGCAACGAATTCTTCTTCTAGTATGTTTTTTAAGGCCTGCAGTTTATCAAAGTAAGCATTTCGGGTATCCTTGTTTCGGGGCTCAATATCAATTAAAACTTGGGCTTTCTTATTATCCACATAAAATTTAAAAGAGAAGTCTTTAATTTTCGTGTCATACAACAACCATTTTCTGGGGAATTTTTCTGCGAACGTGACCCAGAACTCTCTCTTTAATTTTTGAGTTTCTTCTTTGCTATACATTTTGATGGTTTGATTATTAGAAAATTTGCGCACTATAATTTTCTACAGTATATTTACTTTAATATGCAAAAATAGACTTTGATTATGGATTTTCAACATTTTTTAGAATATGTTCCTTATTTGGCGGAGGCAAAACTTCCAGCGATGGCGGCTCATTTAAAGATGGTTCCGTTTGAAAGAACAGAAAGCTTGAAGAACACATTCGAAGAATATAAAAATCCAAGAATGGCGGCTGTTATGATGTTGTTTTACCCAAAGAACGGGATGACGCATTTGGTATTAATTGTTCGGAATTCCTATGAAGGAGTTCATTCTGGACAAATAGCATTCCCAGGTGGAAAATGGGAAACAGAAGATGAAAATTTTTCTATAACCGCTTTGCGTGAAACACATGAGGAGGTAGGAATCCATCCTGATAAGATGGAAATCATTAAATTTTTTACGCCTACCTATATCCCTCCAAGTAACTTTATGGTTCATCCTTTTTTTGGAATCTGTAAAGAGGAAGTTTGCTTTGTACTTGATCCAACGGAAGTTTCTAGCATCATTGAATTGCCATTATCTGTTTTCCTAAGCGACAAAATAATAATTGATGCAACATTATCTACTTCTTATGCTAAAAACGTCAATGTTCCTGCCTTTGATATTGAAGGTCACGTGGTATGGGGTGCTACGGCAATGATGCTAAGTGAGTTAAAAGATGTTTTGAAGTCAGTTTTAGATTTAGAAAAATGATCAAAGAAGTATCGATTAAGAGGAGAACATACAAAGTGGTTGTTCCACTTTGTATGTAGCCATTACGATATAACACAAAAAAAATATCGTAAGTTTGTCTAACAAATTTAGAAAGTAAACACATCATCTTATGGGGTTATTGAAGAGAAATCCTTTTGGACACGTACTTTTCGTAAAGAGATGGTTAATCCGACTTTTCGGAGCAGTTACCCACAGAAGGTATAGAGGTTTCAATGAATTAAATATTGAAGGCTCTGATATTATTAGAAATTTACCGCATACCAATGTATTATTTATATCGAATCATCAGACCTACTTTGCTGATGTCGTAGCAATGTTTCATGTATTTAATGCCAGCTTGAAGGGAAGAGAAGATAATATTAAAAACGTTTTGTATTTATGGAATCCCAAGTTGAATATTTATTACGTGGCTGCTAAGGAAACAATGCAAGCTGGTTTATTGACCAGAATAATGGCTTATGGCGGTGCAATTACAGTGGAACGAACTTGGCGTTCAAAAGGAAAGGATGTTATTGATAAAAAAGACGTAAACCCGAATGATACAGAAAACATTAAAATAGCACTCAAAGATGGTTGGGTAATTACGTTTCCACAAGGAACTACAACATCTTTTAAGCCCGTTCGTAAAGGAACGGCACATATAATTAAAGAGCATCGCCCAATAGTGGTTCCCATAGTTATCGATGGTTTCCGTCGCTCTTTTGACAAGAAGGGGTTGCGCATGAAAAAGAAAGGAATTCTACAATCGTTTATTATCAAAGAGCCTCTTGAAATTGATTATGATAATGATTCTATTGATGAAATCGTAGAAAAAGTTGAATATGCAATTGAACAACATTGTTCTTTTCTAAAGGTAATTCCAGCCGAGGAAAAAGAAGAAGAAGAAAAATTAAATAAATTCCGTAAGTGGGAATATTAATAGGATACTAGTTTTTATTTATTACAAAAATACAAACCCAGCAATTATTTAAAATTGCTGGGTTTTTTATGTGAAAAAAATAAATACCACTACTACAAGTCTATTTTCTTCAGTTCTTTATAATTATCGTATAGCCTTCGCAGTAAAACACCGTATAGCAGTCTATAGAACAACCAAAACAATCCAAAAAGCACGATACTAACTAATGCTAAGATACCAACGGTCACTGCCATTATTATCGGGTCACTTTCAATTTTCTCTCTCAAAAGAACAGTTTCGGGATTGTAAAACAAAGCAATTACAAATCCAATAATTAGAAGAATCCCAATCATAGCCAAATTATACCAAACATAGTATTGCACCGTTTTACGGGTTTTCAAAATATCTTTCATCAGTTGTTTTGTGGAAGCTATTGTTGAAATTCTTATATAGTTTTTATAAAACAAATAAATAAAAATTACGATTACTGCGTAACTTAAATAGTTAAATATCTTTAAATAGGAAACGAATCCATTGTTATTGATATTTTCAAGATAATCATCAGCGTTAAAAATTAAGCTTAAAGAGGTCCATAACAAAACCTCCAAAATACTGATAATTAAAATCCACTTCACAATAGATGACGATTTCTTATGGATCATCTTGTAAATTTCTATTTCTGATACTTGCTCAAAAGAATCTTTGTTCTTTTGCCAATCTTTTTTTAATAAATCCAGCTCTTTCATATTCCTTAAGGATTTAATATTTTTTTTAGTTTTCCTTTTATCCTGTTCATTTTCACCCTAGCATTCACTTCGCTAATCCCTAATGTTTCTGCTATTTCGCGGTAATCCTTATCCTCGAGATACATAAAAACTAATGCTTTTTCTATGTCGTTTAATTGGTAAACGGCTTTATACATAAGTTTAATTTGCTCCTCCTCTTCATAATTGTAATCGATGTCTTTAATGAAGTGTTGCCGTCCTTCATATTCAACAGTAGCTATAGAGCGTTTGTTTTTTCTATAAAGTGTGATTGCGGTATTTAGTGCTACACGATAGGCCCAAGTGGAAAATTTGCTATCGCCTCTAAACTTCGGAAACGCCTTCCACAATTGTATAGTAACCTCTTGAAACAAGTCTTTGTGTGAATCTTCGCAATTAGTATATAACCGACAAATTTTGTGGATTATATTCTGATTTTCCTTCAATTGCGCGACAAAAGAATGTTCTAGATTTTCACTCATAATTCATTAGTATTGTTCAAGTCAAATTTGTTACAAAGTAATACATTTTTTAGGAGCACAAAGAGTTAGTTTAATAGTTACGCCTCGTCCCGCTGTACATTGCAATCTCCCGTAAAAACGCGAGGATTTTCATTTCCATCAGGGCTATTTTAGCGCTATTTTTTTCCAGAACAGCATTTTTTTTAAATGCGTTATTGGACTATGAAGGAAGGATCAAGCCTGCAATACAACTTTTTTTACTGATTTAAAGTTGCTATAACGGGTGTTGTAAGAGGCCTTAAAAAAAGTAATATCCCTTTTAGTTTATGAAAAAAACATTTTACTTTATATAGAATTAATACCGATTATATATTCGATAGACACTAAGTTCGTGGTACTATTTTTATAATAAATTGGCATTATACCAGAACGTTTTAGACTAAACCATAAATTCGATTGGTATAATAATAAGGTATTTTGTCGATCTTCAGTAACTTCGTGAAACATATTAGGATGTAAAACAGGAATATTCCAAAATCTAAGAATCCCAGAGTCGTTATCATTGGTGTTGGTTTTGCAGGAATTGCACTAGCTAAAGAACTGAAGAATCAAAAAGTACAAGTAGTTCTTTTGGACAAGCACAATTATCATACTTTACTGCCGCTACTTCATCAGGTGGCGACGGAAAGTCTTGAGGCAGGTTCTATTGCTTATCCAATTCGTAAGGTGATTCAGGAATATAATGATTTTTATTTTCGACTCACCTCTGTTCAGGAAATAGATACCAAAAACAAAAAAGTATTAACTGAAATAGGAGATTTAAGCTATGATTATCAGGTCATCGCGACCGGTTCTAAAACTAATTATTTTGGGAATAGAGAAATTAAGCGCAACAGTATGGCCATGAAAACTATTCCGCAATCGCTTAACATACGAGGTCTTATTCTGGTGAACTTTGAGCAAGCAGTCTTGACTACTGATACTGCTGACAAGGATAGTTTAATCAATTTTGTAATCGTAGGTGGCGGACCAACAGGAGTAGAGCTTACCGGAGCGTTAGCCGAGATGAAAAAAGCAATCCTTCAAAAGGATTATCCGGATTTAGATATCGCAAAAATGGAGATTAACCTCATTCAAAGCGGTGACAGGATTCTAAACACCATGAGTGAAAAATCATCCAAAGCCGCCAAAAATTTCTTAGTGGAGCTGGGGGTGATAATTTGGAAAAATGTACGAGTGACTAATTATGACGGTCGTACTATAACAACAAACTCCGAGTTGGTTTTTGAAACGGCAACCCTTATTGGACCGCTGGTGTTCAAGGAGCTATGGTAGCTGGTTTAGATGCAAATTCTTTAGTGGAGAGAGTAGAACGTATTCGTGTCAATCAATACAATCAGGTAAAGGGCTATGATAATATCTTTGCAATAGGAGATATCACTTCTATGGAAACGGAAGAGTACCCGCAAGGACATCCGATTATGGCACAACCTGCTTTACAAAAAGGAAAATGGCTAGGGGAAAATATTGTAAAATTAATTCAAAATAAAACCATGGTACCATTCGATTATAATGACAAAGGATCGATGGTAACTATTGGACGCAATAAAGCGGTAGTGGATTTACCTAATTACCATTTCAGTGGCGTTTTTGCTTGGTTTGTGTGGATGTTTGTGCATTTATTCTCACTGATTGGATTCAAAAATAAAGCCGTAGTGTTCCTTAGCTGGGTTTATAATTACATTCGTTTTGACCGTGAGGGACGGTTGATTATCAGACCCTATAAAAAGAAAAGTTTTACTGCTTTTATAAGTGATGAGGTTTAATTGATTTAAAATATAATAGAATTATTTAGCAGAGAAAGACTGTAGTATGCTCTTTAAAAAACGCCAATACTACCTTTGAAGTGGAACGGGTTTATACAATAAAACGTGGTCATCGTGGCTGTAATAGCATTCTTACGGGCCTGGTAATCAGTATTTAAAGTGATGTGATAACATTCTTACAATGCTTTGATTAATAATATTTTAACTTAATTTTAATATTTGTAACGTATTAAAAATCATATATTTAATGAATAATAACGTATTGCGTTGTAACGACGCTTTTTTTACAATAGTTTTGAATTAGTTTTGGATTTTAAACGAAGCCTTAAAATTAATGAAAAGTATTATTATTTCTAATTTCAAACCCATTCTTGTGGGTAAATTAATCGATCAACAAAAACTTAATCAATACACAAAGTTTCTTTATCATCATTTTCAACATCTAGGAGAACCAGTTGAAGATTTAATTAATGAGATGCAAATCGGTCCAAGTAGTTTTGATGAGATCTCAAATCAGGTTGATAAGTATTCGATTCCTTCTCAAAGTATCAATAAAAGACAAATTCTAATTTTTGAAGAGGTAGAAGATTTTCTTGAAAATAAGATGGAGACAACCTCACCTTCGGATTATGACTTCCCTTCAACTTTAGAGACAAAGACAGGGAATACCTTTGGTCCCAAAATTGGGGTTCGAATGGAATGGTTCAAAAAAAAATGGGTTATGTTTTTGACGAGTTTTATTCAGATGTTGATGAAGCACCGGAAAATTTAGTTCATGTAACTTGTTCTGGCTATTCTTCACCTAGCGTCGCTCAACATGCTACAATAAGCAGGAACTGGGAAACAACTCAGGTTACGCATTCATATCAAATGGGGTGTTACGGTGCTTTTCCTGCTATTCGTACGGCCAGTAGCTTGATAAGTGGCAGTAATCTTAATGGTAGAGCCGATGTGGTTCATACGGAGTTACTTTCAGCACATTTAAATTTGACAGAATTTTCTATAGCAAATACGATGATTTGCTCCCTTTTTGCTGATGGTTTTATTGGCTATTCTTTGTATGAAGAAGAGTCCTTCTGGAACGATAAAGCAGTATTAGAAAAAAAAGGATTGCGAATTTTGGCTTCACACGAAGTGATTATTCCGGATTCATTGGAAGATATGTCTTGGGAAATAGGGGAATACAATTTCCTAATGACCCTTTCTAAAAGAGTTCCCGTTTTTATACGTAAAAATATCAAGGGTTTTCTAACGACACTTTGCTATAAAGTAGGTCTTGATCTTGAAGAAGAAAAGTCTAAAATGCATTTTGCCATACATCCAGGCGGACCAAAAATTATTGATTATGTCGTAAATGCGATTGGAATAACTAAAAAACAAGCCAGCTGGTCCTATGACATATTGTACCGCCATGGTAATATGTCGTCAGCGACTGTTCCACATATTTTCAATGAAATTGTCAACGATTCGAACATAACGGCAGGAACAAAAATTGTTGCAATGGCATTTGGACCCGGCCTTACGGCCACAGGACTGCTACTTGAAAAAATATAAGCGCGGGATTGTAGACTGAAAAACTATATTTATGCGAAAAATATAGAATGATTAAACAATAATGAGTTGTAAAAAGTGAGTTAGCCAAGCCGGTTTCTTAACTTATTTTTTATAGCTCATTATTTTTTTTGCCATAATAGTTTACCATCAAATTCACAAACTTACTGTAACTCCGTATGCCGTCTTTTTGTTGATTCAATTTTAAGAATTGATCATAAAACAAATGAAAACCAGCTTCGATAGGTGTTTTATATTCCTTTCTGAAATTTACACTTTCCTGGTAGTTCATTAATATGCCGGGGTGAACTGTTGTGATCAATTGGTCAAATGATTTCTTGTTGTTAAATTCTAAAATTCCTAAACAATACCGCAAGGCATAACTGTATCCTGAATATTGAATGTATAAATCGTCATTTTTTATAGATCCAAGAAAGCCAATAAAATTGCATTCGCTTTCGCTGGCAAATCCCATTTGGTGTGCCATCTCATGATTGGCCGTCATAGGGAAACTATACATCGGACCTAAATAGTTTACTTGTGCTTCATTGGTAAACGGATTTAAATAGCCGCTAAATCCCATATACGTTAAGGGCACGCTAAATAAAGATTTTTTAGTACTTAAATTTATAAAACGAAAGTTTTGATGTTGCTTCGACAAGTTATCATACCCGTTTAAATTCATTGTAAAAACCTTTTCCTGAGAATAAGGGAACACCACTTTTAAACGATCTGATTTTGTGAGTTGAAATTGAATATGATTCGTTTTTGCAATCAATTTTTTAGTAAAATCCACCAAGTCAACATTTGCATAGTCTTTTTGAATTTCCATTTTTTCAAACAGCGGCTGGCGATAGTAATTCAGTGCCCATAGCACATGAAACGAAAAATAAAAAACCGATAAAAAACTAACTAACTGCAAGCTGTTGGCTTTCCAATTTTGTTTCCACGATTTTCTTTTGCTCCAGAACCATTTTAAAACTACTATAATTAAAATGATATAGAGACAATCCCCTACCGAAAACGGAACGCTTCCCAAGACCATTCTTGAAAACTGAGATAGACTCAAATACACCCCGTTACTGTAATAACGTTCTACACTTTCGGGGAAAAACGAAATAAGCTGTAGAAGAATTATTTGGATAAAAAGGAAAAAGGGAAGTATGAATTTTTGTTTCACGAAGCGGAATGTTATTTGCGTGGCTGTTTTTGTGTGGATGGTAAATATAGTGACTTTTTAGATCGCAGAAAGACGTTAAGTTTTTTGTTTCGCAGAGATGCGCAAAAGGAAAACAAAGAGAGGCGCAAAAGTCTTTTCACAATGTAAGTGATATAAGATTTGTTTCGCGGTCATTCTCAGGGAAAGAGAGTAGCCATTTAAGAAGTTTTTTTAAAAAGATAAGTAATATAACTTTGGTGTGGCACGAAGAACCGCAAAGTAAACCCAGAGAAACACTAAATCACTCAAAAAAACGCTACAAAACTGGCCGTTGCGAGGAACGAAGCAATCACATTATCTAAATCAGTTCGTGTGTTAATTTAGTACTAGTCTGTACTACTAAGCAACGTCTATTAATTGATGTACGTTTTCTTAAACAATGCTGTTTGTCTATTCAATATAGTCCCATTATATTGTGCTATTTTCATATGGGATCGGCTGTAAACTAAAACGATTTGGACTAATACATAAATTGGTTTGGTATAATCTCCAAAAATTTTTTCATTTGGACAAAGGAGAAATCATATTTTCTAAATGTTATGATTTTGGAAAGGATTGATAATAAGCTCTATTGTTGTCGAGAAATCCGATTCGCCTAGCGTTTGTGTGCTGCTTTTTCTATTTATTTTTATTAGGCTGACCAAATGTGGGATAATCTTCTTCCCATTCTCTTTCTTTCGAATTCTATATTAAATAGGGGCCATCGAAGCCTTCTACATAAATTAATTCAAAGTTGTTATCATCAAGCTTTCTGTACTCTGGTTGAAAAAAATCACCTTTGTCTCTAAAACATAATTGTTTTAAAGTCTTTTAATCATATCTTGAAGTAAGCCTTTTTTTATTTTTTAGGTTTCAATATTTTTAATAATTTTTTTATCCAGTTTTATATCTGAAGCCCTATTAATTGCCAAAGGTAAATGCCACCAGACGAAGTAACCCCCAATGGCTACTATAAAAATTCTAAGTATAACTATAGTAAGCTTTCTCATTTATGAATTATCATTATTAACTGATCTTCATGCTTTTTATCAAGTGCTTTTCTAAAGTACCATCTAAGGGTTCCTGGTTTAGTGCGGTGGGGAATTTGATACCCAAGTATTTCTCGGCTAAACGAATCTATGAAAATAAACTATAATTCCACTAAAACCCCACTGCCCAAAAACAGTGTTTGTCAATCGTTTTTTATTTCTTTTTTAAGTCAAATCCTAAATTCAGTTGTAACATAAGGGGCCAAATATTTCCATTTCCGTTTGTGTCAAAGTAATATTGAGGCCCAACATCAAAGAGGAAATGAAAATTCTTTCCATATTGCCTTTGAATACCCCAAGTTGGTCCAAAAGCAAAATCAAAATCAGAAGTTCGGTTTACATTTTCCGCTATAGCATTTCCTCGAGTTATAAATCGTAACGAAACAAAATTCCCAGAATTATTTTCCGTATTACGGTTTTTTGCACTTCTCTTATTTAAGTTATAAAACCATTTTTGTTGAAAATCAGCGAATGGACTTATTATATAAATAAATCCAGTTCCAGCGTAAGTTAAGTCAGGATATCCACCGCCATAACCAATTCCCAAAGCGGAAGAGAAAGTCGAATACTGTCCTGTTGGAATTTCCAATTCAATAGCAGGGTTCATAAAATTTACCCGAAAAACTTTTTCAGTTCCAATGTTATTTTTTTCTTGCGCATAATTCAGAGTTGTTAAAAGTCCAAATGTTAAAATTAGTAAGCTTTTTTTCATTATTTTATATTTGTTTTTTATTTTTCAAAATGTTTTTCTCCCAATGCTTTAGTAAAAGGCGCAGAACGGTCTTGGTTCAGGCAAGAGGCGTGGAGTTGGGGCACGTTCTTGTTGGATTTGTTGAATTTTTGCTGGTGGCTAATATAGCACTTTTCAACTAACGAGATCTAACTGCTTACTTCTTTGCAATAGCCAAAGTTCAAGTCCCTGTAAAAGCTAGCTTTGCGGCTTAGGGAAATTGTGTCTCTAAGTGAAGGAAATTAAGGTAAAAAACACTTTAGTTGTACTGAAAAAAAAGAGGCGTTATTACCTCTTGAAAATCCTTCTAATAACTTTACGATAACACCATAGTGTTAGCCGACTCTCGACCGGGTCTCCCGATAATTCGGGACAGGCGGGTCAACTGCGGCTTAATTGTTAGCTTTTCAAGCCCAACGAAGCCTTAGCTTTTAGTGGCTGGCTTGTTTATTCTTCAAAATTATATGCGTCGCCTAGTTCTGTGCTACATTTTCTGAAAATACTTTTCGGTATGCCGTAATTAAAATTAATTTTAGTTTCAATTCTCTTATCACAATCTTCATCAATATTTTTAAATATCAAATAACCATTTTTAATTTCAATAGGTAATTCGTTTGACATTGTGATATAGTAATTTCCTAAATATTGATTTTTTTTATTAAATACTACTATTCTATTTGTCGCTCGTCCAGATAATCCCCAAATCCAGACCGAGTTCATTATTTTGTAGACTTTTCCATTTTTTGCGTTTATAAGTCCTAAGTATTTTAATCTCGTTTCTGTTTCCCCTTTTTCAGTCCATTTTCCATATACAAATTCCTTTTGAATTACATTTTTCTTTAAAACTTCAACTCTATAATTGCGATTGCCAGTTTGAGCAAATGCAACAATAGAAGATATGATAAAGAGAAAAGTGATGTAGGTTTTCATTGAATTTAAGCGTTTTTTATCAAAGTTGCCTAAACAGCTAAGGCTTAATTGTTGGCTTTTCAAGCCCAACGGAGCCTTAGCTTATAGCAACAGTAATTATTTTACTATGTGTTTTGTTTTGTTTAGATTTCCAAAACTTTCAAACATGTTTAATTCAATTCCCTTTTTCAAATCTCTACTTGCTGTAGCAGAGGATAAGTTTCTGAAAATATTCATACAGTGTTTTCTTGAAAATTATTTCACGCCAAGTATTTGGAAGTATTCCAATCTATCAAGGGCTTTTAAAATTCTATTATTGTAATTAAGTAAACTCTCTAACGATTTGTCAATAACATTAAGCATATATTCGCTATGGTAAGTTGACTTTCCGGATTTATCACTTAACGCTAATGATTTGTAATAATCATTTTGAGTTTGGCTAATTAACGTTTTGAACGGTAAAAATTCAAAAATCGAATATTCGTTCATTCAAACTACTGTTTGCCATAACCTTCCCATTCTGCCATTACCGTCTAAAAATGGATGTATAAATTCCATTTCATAATGAAAAACGCAACTTTTTATTAATGTCAATTCATCGGAATCTTTAAGATATTTGAATAAATCGTTCATTAAATAGGGAACATTTTCATGAGGCGGAGCAATATGTTCCACTTTTGTTCCTTTAACTATTCCAACACCTTGTTTTCTGTACTTTCCAGCACTATCAATTAATCCATGCATTAACTCAAGATGTACGTTTAAGAAACTTTTGTTGGATGAAAATTTATATTCATTTAGATTCTCATAAACTTTAATTGCATTTAAAACTTCTAAGACCTCTTTTTTAGGACCAATTACTCTTCGGTTTTCGATTAATGCTGTGATTTGTTCTTCGGTTAACGTATTTCCTTCAATTTGTAAAGAAGAATGAATTTTTTTTATTCGGTTTTCTTTGCGAAGCTGATGAGATTGCTTGCTAAGATAATTAGCATTTACTTCTCCAATCCTCTCAGAAATTACACTAATCAATTTTAAAATTTTCGGAGCAATGTCATAACATGGTTTCATTGACACTATCATTTGATAGTATCGAAAGTAGTTGTTTTCTCCTGAAGCACAAATAGTATCTTAGTTAACGTTTTGTCACTTTGAGATGGCTGGAAATTCGTAATCGCTCAATTTTTGGATTAACGAGAACTTGATTCAAGGCGTTAATGCCACTAAGCTCAAGCTATCTCAAAGCATCAATGTAAAAGCATAACTTTGAGAGTACTAAAAACGAAGATTATGCAATTTCAAGACGCCTTTTCTATTCCAAAGATATTCATTGGTTTAGATATTCACAAAAAAAGCTGGACAGTTTCTATCCAAACAGATTTATTTTTTCACAAGACCTATTTGATGCCGTCTAATGCTGAGGATTTGTACCAATATGTGGAACATACATTTCCAGATCATGCTGTGGATTTAGTTTATGAAGCGGGTTGTTGCGGATTCTCCGCGGCACGATATTTTTTAAACTTGGGTTGGAATGTTCTAGTTGTTAATCCCGCCGATATAAAGACAGGAGATAAAGAGCGTTATCAAAAAACAGATGCCTTAGATTCTAAAAACTTGTCCAATCAATTAAAATCAGGTGTTCTAAGAGGTGTTTTTATTCCCACAGAAGAGCACGAACAATTTACGACCTTGGCTCGTCATAGAACGCAAGTGACCAAGAAACTGCGACAAACCAAATCACATATCAAAAGTATGTTGCTG